>CBDTXT010000025.1:0-14333 GCA_965364465.1 uncultured Chromatiaceae bacterium | reverse complement strand
GCCGGGCTGGTCGAATTGTCGCAGGACGGTGCACAGTGGGACCCGGTGTTCGGCCAGGCGGTGTCCAGCCATGAGGTGGTCATCCGGCCAGACCTCGAAAAGCTCGATCTCAGCGTGCGCGACTTCATCAACCTCGACCAGCTCAGCGCCTCCGACTCGGGTCGCACGGTCGGCCCGAAGGCGGCGAAACTCGGCGAGCTGCGCAAACATTTCCCGGAGGCGGTGTCGCCGGGTGTGGCCATCCCGTTCGGCGTGTTCCGCGAGGTGGTGCTGGACCGGCCTTACCGACAGACGCAACAGACGGTATTCGAATGGATGGTGGGGAACTACCGCAAAATCGCGCAGCTGCCCGCGGCCTCCACCGAGCGCAAAGAGCTCACCGAGCAGTTTCGCGCGGAGCTCTATGACCTGATCCTGCAGGTCCGCCTCGATGCCGGCTATCGCGAGCGGCTGCGCGCCGCGATGCAGCGGGCCTTCGGCTCGCTGGACGGTCTGGGCGTATTCGTCCGCTCCGACACCAATGTCGAGGACCTGGCCGGCTTTACCGGGGCCGGTCTCAATCTGACCCTGCCCAACGTCGTGGGCTTCGACAACGTCGTCGACGGCATCAGCAAGGTCTGGGCCTCGCCCTTCACGGCGCGCGCCTTCGCCTGGCGCCAGTCGCATATGGAATCGCCGGAAAGCGTCTACCCGGCGGTCCTGCTGCTGAAGTCGGTGCCCAACGACAAGTCCGGTGTGATGGTGACCCAGGACATCGACAGCGGCGACCGCCAGGTGCTTTCCGTGGCCGTGAACGAGGGTGTCGGCGGCGCGGTCGACGGACAGTCGAGCGAGTCGCTGCGCATCGATACGCGCGACGGTTCGGTGCGGGTACTGGCGATGGCCACGGCCCCCTGGCGACGTAATCCGGCCCCCGGCGGCGGGGTCGACAGGCTGCCGGTGAGCGGCGACGAGGCGGTGCTGAAGCCCGGCGAGATCGCGCAGTTGATCCGGTTCGCCAAGGAACTGCCGCAACGCTTTCCGCCGATTACCGACGATCAGGGCAACCCCGCACCGGCCGACATCGAATTCGGCTTCCTTGATGGCCAGCTGCAGCTGTTTCAGCTGCGCCCGTTCCTCGAGAGCCGCAAGGCCCGCGGCAGCACCTACCTGAGCAATATGGACACTTCGCTGCAGGCGGCAATGGACAAGCGGGTCGACATGCAGGGGGTACCCAGTGAATAGTCTCATCCGTCGCGGCATGGTCGTCGCGCTTTTTGCATCCTGCACGGCTGCGATGGTGCAGGCCTATCCAATCGACGGCTATACGGACACCGGCATCCGGCGGGTCGAGGGCGTGCGCCTGGTCGAGACCGGCGAAATACCAGGCAAGAAGCAGCCGCCCGGCGCGCTGCTGCCGACTGCAGCGGTCGACCTGCGCCTGCTCGATTATCCGGATTTGGAGCTCCCGACGCCGGACCCGGCGTTCACCCGGGAGATACGCGGACTGCTCGGCCAGCGCGCCGACCAATACGGCATCGCGGTACTGGACCTGTCGAATCCGGAAGCCCCGCGTTATGCCGAGCACCGCGGCGAGCACCGACAGAACGTCGGCAGCGTCGGCAAGCTGGTTGTCGCGCTCGGTCTGTTCCAGGCCCTGGCCGATGCCTGGCCGAACGACATCGAAAAACGTCGCCAGATACTGCGGGACACGGTCGTTACCGCTGATGAATTCAGTCAACACGACCATCACAAGATCCGCATCTTCGACGTGGCGTCCAGGAAGCTCACCCGTCGGACCATGCAGATCGGTGACCAGGGTTCCCTGTGGGAGTACCTGGACTGGACCCTGTCGGTGAGTTCCAATGCGGCCGCGGCGATGACGATGCGCGAGGCGATGCTGCTGCGGCGCTTCGGCAGGGACTACCCCTTGCCCGAGGCCGACATTGCGCGCTTCTTCGACGAAACTCCCGGCAAGGAGCTGACCGAACTGTTCCAGCAAACCTTCTTCGAGCCGATCACACGCAACGGCCTGAACCTCGAGCACTTGCGCCAGGGCAGCTTTTTCACCCGCACCGGCAAACGGAAGGTCAACGGCGGAGGCAACAGCTACGGTACCGCGCGCGAACTGATGAAGTTCCTGATGCGCATGGAACAGGGCCGCCTGATCGACGAGTTCTCCAGTCGCCAGATCAAGCGTCTTCTGTATATGACCGAGCGCCGCATACGCTATGCCTCGTCGCCGGCACTGGCCGACGCCGCGGTGTATTTCAAGTCGGGCTCACTCTACAGCTGCAAGGAGGAACCGGACTTCAAGTGCGGAGCCTACCGAGGCAATGTCAGGAATTATATGAACTCGATTGCGATCGTCGAGTATCCGCCAGGCGACAACCGGCTGTTCTACCTATCGACCCTGATCTCCAATGTGTTGCGCGAGAACTCGGCCGTCGATCACCAAACGATGGGGACCCGGATCCATCGCCTCATCGAGCAGGCCAACCCGGAACCGGCGCCCGACCCGTTGCAAGCGATCGAGCAGCCAGCATCCTGATGACGCGGCCGTGTCTCCTGCTGCGTGCGCTGTGCATCTGCGCGCTACTGGCCGGGGTGTCGCCTGGCCAGGCAGCGGATGACGCGCGCTTCCCTGCCCTGTGGGATCGCGATGATCCGGCGTTGCAGCAGCAGCTCGAGGCCATCCTGGCCCGACTGAAGCTGGATGGGGCGGCAAGGCGCAAGCGGCTGGCGGTTGTTCTGGTCGATGTCACCGTCCTCGACGAACCCCGGGTCGCGGCAGTCAACGGCAACCAGATGATGTACGCGGCGAGCATCCCGAAACTGGCCATCCTGCTCGGTGCCTTCGTGGAAGTGCGGGAAGGGAACCTGGTCCTCGATGCCGAGACGCGACAGTCGCTGACCCGAATGATTCGCTACTCCTCCAACCAGGATGCGACACGCATGCTCAATCGCATCGGCCGGGAACGCCTGCTCGAGATACTCCAATCCGATGAGTTCGCACTCTACGACCCCGAGGTCAATGGCGGGCTGTGGGTCGGCAAGGAGTACGGCAAGTCGGCGGCCTACCGGCGTGACCCGCTGCACAATCTCTCGCACGGGGCCACCGCGATGCAGGTGGCCCGCTTCTACTACCTGCTCGAAACCGGGCGGGTGGTCGGTGAAAGGCTGAGCGTCGTCATGAAGTCGATGTTGGGCGAGCCGGGCATCCGGCACAAGTTCGTCAAGGGCCTCGAGGGATACCGCGACGTGGATGTCTACCGCAAGTCGGGCTCTTGGAAACGATGGCATGGCGACAGTGCCATCGTCGAGGCCGGCAGGCGGAAGTACATCGTCGTGGGTCTTGCCGAAGACCGCAGGGGTGGCGAATGGCTGAGCAGATTGATCAAGCCGATTCATGAACTGATGCTCGCAGAACACCCGGCACCGGACGGACGGTGAGTCACCTGCGGCGCCGACTTTCACCGACACGAGCTGGCCGGGGGCTGCCGTTGCCATCGCGTCACATTCTGCGCTGGCTGCCGCTGTTGGCGGTGCTGGTTTCAGGCTGCGCGACCCGCGAGCCCGGCGACGATCGCCGCGAGGCGCTGCTCGCGGTCTTGTGGACGCAGACCTCGGCCGAGTACCGGGCCGCCACACGGCAGGCTTACCGCCTCGCCGCCTCGAACCTGAATCGCGCGCTGGCCGAGCGCTCCTGGACCGCGGCGCTGGAACAAGGCGGGGCCCATGACGACCTGCCGCCGGCCATCATCCTCGATCTCGACCAGACCGTGCTCGATACCGGACCTTACAACGCAGGCCTGGTCCGCGACCGCGAGCGCCACACGCAGCGGCGTTTCGCCGAATGGTGCCGCGACAGCCCTGCACCCGCGATACCGGGCGCCAGGGACTTCATCCTGCACGCGGTCGGGCTGGGCGTCGCGGTGTTCTATATCAGCGCGCGTCACGAGACCCTGCGCGACTGCACGGCGGGAAACCTGCGCGCGCTCGGGCTACCGCTCGCGGGACCCGGACATCTGCTGCTCAAACACGACCAACCCGCGACACGCAAGACGCTGCAGCGCGCCCGCGTCGCTGAACGGCATCGTGTACTGCTGCTGATCGGCGACGACCTGAACGATTTCGTCGACGGTGCGAAATCGGATCCCGAGACACGCGCTGCACTGGTCGAGGCGCATCGGGAGCGCTGGGGGGCGCAGTGGATCCTGCTGCCCAACCCGATGTTCGGCAGTTGGGAGGGGGCGCTGCATGGCTTCGACTACGGCCTGCCGCACGCACAACGGCTGGACCGGCTGATCCGCCGGCTGCAGCGACCGTCAGGCCCTTGACCGTTGCTGCGCGGCGTCCGATGCCCGCCGATGCTCCTTGACGAGCATCACGCCGGCCACCAGCCAGCACAGCACCAGGAACACGTTGAAGGCGAAGAACTGTCCGGTGGACAGGACCAGCAGATGGACGCCGACCAGCACCGTGATCGCGGCAAGGCCATCGCCGAGGCGCACGTAGAGGGTGTCGATCGCGGGCTTGCCGTGAAATTTCATCGCCGAACTGACCGGCAGCCAGAGGACATGGCGCGAGGTATTGTTCAACGAGTAGTCGGTGGCGTTCTCGGCCACTTTCATGGTCTTGACGATCGCCAAAATCGGCAACAAGGCCATGATCGTGTAAGACGCGAGTGCGATGACCGGCAGGATCAACAGGATCGCACCGAAACCACCGTACTTCAGGAGTCGCGAGGCGACGAAGGCCTGCAGCAGCAGCGCCACGGTGTTCACCCAGAAATAGAAATTGCCGTAAAAGGCCGTGGTCCCGTCGCGCACGAACGCCAGCAGATCCTTTCCATCCGACACGCCCTGTGTATGGGCCTGCCCTGCGAGTGTTTCCTGGACGACCCGAAACAATAGGTTTTCACCGTTCGTGTTGACCCAGTTCGTAAACAGGGTCACCAATGCCGCGAGCAGCAAAAAACGGCTGACCAGCACCAGCCGGGCACCGGTCCAGACACTCGCCTGTTGCGGTTCCCGTCCCGCGGCGGCCAAGTCGTCGATGGCAGTGGCATCGATACCATCGAACGATCGTGCCTGCCGCTTGTCGACCGCGCGGACCAACAGTATCGAGATCAGCAGTGGTGCCGTCGCGAGCAGCAGCAGCGCCTCGGTCGGCACCATCCCCGAATCGACCATCCGGTCGACCATCCAGGAACCCGCGGCGGCACCGGCGGTCGCACCGATTGCGATGAACGGCATCATGCGCTTGCCCCGCTCGTCCGTGTAGACATCGGCACAAAAGGTCCAGAACTGTGCGACCACGAACACCCCGAACATGCCCACCCAGAGGTAATAGAGGATGCCCGATACCGGCAGCTGATCGAAAAAGAAATTCGGCTGCAGAAACCAGAACACGACCATATTGGAAATGCAGAACAGGGTTGCACGGGTGAACAGCGTGACCCGGTCCCAGCGTTCGGACAGGCGTGCGTACCAGCCGACGACGAACAGGAGGATGAGGCTTTGCGCGAAGCTGGAATAGGCCTTGACCTCCATCTTCGACAGCCCCTCGATGTCCGATATCGCGATCCAGCCCTCGCGCAGCGGCTTGATGAAATAATAGGCGAGCAGGATAAGAAAGACGTTCGCGAACATCATCAGCGCCGTGCCGCCTTCGCCGGGCTCGACGTCGGTGAACAGGCCGAGAAAGCGCTCCGTCGTGGAGAGTTGATGCATAGTGACGGCGAGCACTTCGTTCAGGGAAAAGGTGGATGCGGTCAAGTTTACCGTGAACCGGCGCGTACGTCTGCGGACAGGGGAACGATCCGGATCATTGCGGTGCCGCCTCGCCGGGCCTTCTGTGATTTCCGAAAAACCGGGAACCGGCCATACTGTTGATCGAGGACCAGAGAGCAGCCGCAAGGACAAACGCAAATGACCAGATCACAGGCCAGGCTGGTCTTCGCCCACTATCTGTTCACGGCAATGATGTACCTGATCGGCGCCGTCGCGCTGGGCATTGCACTGTTCCCGTCGGTGCTGTGCGTCTGGTATTTCTGGCAACATTCGGCCGACATCGTGATCGGGCTGCGGCTGCTCGGCCTGTCCGTGTTGTTGACGTTCGGCTACTTCCTGTTCGGCGTGGTGCTGATCTTCGTGGCCGGCCTGACCCGGCGGCTGCTGAGGCTCAATATCAGCGAGGGCGTGCACCCGATCGGCTCCATCACGATGCTGAAATGGATGATGTCCAGCGCGTTGATCATCGCGGTGCGGTTCTTCTTCATGGACTTCATGCTGCTGACGCCACTGACCACGGTCTTCTTCAAGATGATGGGGGCGAAGATCGGCGACAATGTCCAGATCAACTCCGCACGCGTCGGCGACCTCTCACTGTTGGAGATCGGCGACAATTCGGTGATCGGTGGCGGTGCGACGGTGATTTGCCACCTGTTCGAGAAAGAGGGCCTGAAGGTTCGAAGCGTCCGGATCGGGAACAACGTGATCGTCGGCCTGAACGCGATCGTGATGCCGGGTGCCGAACTCGGGGACGGCTGCGTGATCGCCGCCGGCGCGTTGGTGACCAAAGACATGAAGATCCCGCCTGGCAGCGTGCACTACGGCGTCGAGCATCATCACCCAGATCCTGTCTGAACTGATCGACTCGCGCGCCGCGATGGCCGGGCCGACGTCCGACGGCTTGCGATCATTGATCTTCGGCGGTTGGCCGTTTCCTCTCCAGGTCGGCAAACGCGGTGAAGTTCCAGCTCCGGCTGACCATCATCATCGTGACGCCCCTGCGTCGACCGATCGGCTGTCGCTGTTCCTGCCGGTTGATCTCATCGAACAATTCCCCGACAGCGGACATCCGGTCCAGGACCTGCTGCTGCCCCTCGCTGGTGAGATAGCCGCTCTTCACGACCTGCAGCGCGCCTGCCGCGTGAAAGCTGCCGCGCAGGAACTCCTGCTGCACCTGGTCGTGGAAGAAACGTTCGATCGGCCCGTCTTCGTGCCAGCGAAAGCTGCTGGAAAGACGCAGCCGGACGCGGTTGCCGGGCAGCAGATCGATCAACCCCATCCTGTCGAGCCGGGCGAGGATCCGGACCAGGGCGGGCTCATCGATCCGGTAGCGCGCCAGGATCTCGTCCACCAACCAGTGGTTCACCAGGCAGTGCGCTACCAGCATCAAGCGCGTGTCGGACACCAGTTCCCGCTCGAGTCTCAGGTCGAGCTGCTCGATAAGCGGTGCCTCGCGTACGGCCATGTCGACCAGTTCCGCAATATCCAGCGTCAGCACCTCGCAGATCCGATCGAGCCGTTTGAGTGAGAAGTTGCCGCCGGCGAACATCTGTTTCACGGCCGATTCCGACAGACCGAGCCGATCGGCCAGTTCGCGATAGGTAATGGCCGACGCCCGGAGATGCCGTTTCAGCGTACGCACGATGCTGGCAGACCGAATCATGACCCATGGTACAGTATTTCGATACTTAACTTACAGATATAGCGAACTTCGAACGTAACAGTTGCCTTTTCCAGACCGCCTTCGCAGACTGAATCCAGCGGTTGAGCTAGTGGAGGCAGCAGAATGGACTCGTCAGCGACATCCCGCGCGGCATACCCCGGCGCACGGACCCAGCGCCGCTGGGTCGCCCGCTGGACCTATCCGGTGCTGATGCTGCTGGCGCTGCTGGGCCACTGGCTGCTGGTTGCGGCGGGCCTGCCCCTGACCTTGTCGACGCTGCTGCCGATCGTCGGCACCGGGCTGATCATCACGCTGCTCGAACAGCGTTTCCCGGAGAACCGGGCCTGGCGACCCGGCCGCGCCGATGTTGTCGACGACGCGCTCTATATGATGCTGGTTCAGTCGCTCCTGCCCCGATTCCTCGCCTTCACGACCGCGATGGCACTGGCGCGGCTGTCGCCGGCATCGGCGTCGCTGGCCCAGGGACTCTGGCCCGATCACTGGCCGATCCTGCTACAGGCGCTACTGATGCTGCTGTTGGCCGACTTTCTGCGTTACTGGCTGCATCGGCTGGCCCATCACTGGCCCCCGTTGTGGCGGCTGCACGCGGTGCATCATTCGCCGCGCGGGCTCTACTGGTTCAATGTCGGGCGTTTCCATCCGCTGGAGAAGTTTGTGCAGTTCCTGCTGGACACCCTGCCCTTCGTTTGGTTGGGCGTCCCGGAGGCGGTGCTCGCCGCGTACTTCGTGTTCTATGCGGCCAACGGGTTCTTCCAGCACTGCAACATCCACCTCCGGCTCGGCTACCTGAACTACCTGGTCAGCGGCCCGGAACTGCATCGCTGGCATCATGCGGTGAGCATCGATGAGTCGAACCACAACTTCGGGAACAATCTGATCATCTGGGACCTGCTGTTCGGCACCCGCTATCTGCCGCAAGACCGACCGGTCGGGCGGCTCGGCCTCGCCGACCCGTCTTACCCGAGCGGTTTTGGTGCCCAGTTGCTGGCGCCCTTCCGGGCCCGCCCGGGCGACCGGGCCGGGGGCTGGGGATGATCACGGACGCGTGGTTGCAAGGTGCGATAGGACTGCGCATGGCCGTCGCGCGGCGTCAGCTGCTCGCCCCGTTCCTGCGCGCGACGCAGCGGCCGGTCGCGGCGCAGCAACGGGTGCTGCTGGATATCCTGCGTGAGAATGCACAGACGCGGTACGGACGGAAGCACGGTTTCGCTACTATCCGCAGTGTGCATGAGTACCGGCAACGGGTACCGGTGAACGACTACGAGGCGCTGCGGCCTCACATCGCATGCCAGCAGGCCAGCGGCGAACCCTGCCTGACGCGCGAACGGCCGATTCTGTTCGCCCGAACCAGCGGTAGCAGTGGTCTCCCGAAAGACATCCCGATCCTGCCATCGTCGGTGCGACAGTACCGCCGGAGCCAGCAGATGGTCGCATCGCTGATCCACCGGGCGTTCCCCGGCGCATTCGCCGGCAAGATCCTGGCCATCGGCAGCCCGGCGATCGAGGGATACACCGAACACGGGACGCCCTATGGAGCGATGTCCGGACTGATCTATGAAAGCATGCCCGCCCTGCTGCGCCGACGCTATGTGCTGCACCCGGCCGTGTTCCACATACAGGATCACGCGGAACGATATCTGGAGATCCTCCGGCAGGCGCTCAGCGAGCCGCAGGTCTCGCTGCTCGCGACGGCCAATCCGTCGACACTGATCAGGCTGGATCAGCTGATGAATGCGCACGCGACCGAGATCATCGGGCAGATCGGACAACGCAACACCGCTAGGGCCGCAACGCTGGACCGCCTCGCCGGCGCACGGGGCCGCCTGCTGTTCACCGATGTCTGGCCGCAACTCAGCGTCGTGAACACCTGGACCGGCGGCAACTGTGCCGTGCTGATCCCCGCGCTGCGCGCGTTGCTCCCGGCGCAGACCCGCCTGGTCGAACTCGGCTACCTGTCGAGCGAGTTTCGCGGCACGATCACGGTCGTCCCGGAGGAGAATCTGCAGGTGCCGACGCTGAATGAAAACTTCTTCGAGTTCGTGGAACGGCAGGACCGGGAGAACGGCCGTGAACGCCTGCTCACCCTCGGCGAACTCGAGCTCGGTCGCCAGTACTACGTGATAGTCACCAGCCGCAACGGCCTGTACCGCTACGACATCAACGACCTGGTCGAGGTCACGGATCGTTACAAAGACACCCCAAGCCTGCGATTCGTGCAGAAGGGTCGCGGCGTGACCAGCCTGACCGGCGAGAAGCTCAGCGAATCCCAGGTGGTGCAGGCCGTGGCTGAAAGCCTCGAAGCGGCGGGCCATATGGCCGGGTTCTTCAAGATGCTGGCCTGCCCCGATGCCCGGCGCTACACGCTGTATGTCGAGGCCGGGGCACCGGATGCGGGCACGCTCGACGAGAGGCTGTGCCGGCTGAACATCGAGTATGCGTCCAAGCGACGCAGCGGGCGTCTCGAAGCAGTACACGTGGTGCGCCTCAGGGCAGGCGCCGGCGAGGCCTATCGGCAGCATCGTCTCGACCGGGGACAGCGCGAGACCCAGTTCAAGATGGACTATCTGGAACAGTCGGCGGACTGCAGCTTCGACTTTCGGGCCTTCGAGCAAGAGCGGCCGCATGCGGTGGCATGAGCTGTCGATGGAGCGGCTCGAGATCCCGTTCAGGGTCTCGTTCGAGCATACCGCGGCGCGGCGCACCCAGGGTGAGTCGGTACTGGTCAAGGCCGTCGGCGGCGACGGCGCACAGGGATGGGGCGAAGGCTGCCCACGGCGCTATGTCACCGGCGAGACGATGCAAAGCGCGATGGCCTTTTTCGCCGCGCATCGTCGGGCATGGATGAACCTCGGCACGCTCGACGATCTGCGGCGATGGATCAATACCCATCGCCCGCTCATCGACCGCAACCCGGCTGCCTTCTGTGCCGTCGAACTGGCCCTGCTGAATGCGCTCGCGCTGCAGTCGGCGCAGTCTGTCGAGTCGCTGCTGTCCCTGCCGGCGCTTTCGGGTGAGTTTCGCTACACCGCCGTCCTGGGCAGCCGGGACACCGATACCTTCGCAAGGCTGCTGGCGCGTTACCGGCGCATGGGCGTCACCGATTTCAAGGTCAAGCTGTTTGGCGACGCGACCGTCGATCGCGGCAACCTGTCCCTGATGCGTCGGGACGCCCCGGCCGAGTGCCGACTGCGCTATGACGCGAACAATCGCTGGCGCGCGCCGGACGACGCGATCGCCTTTGTCCGCGCACTTGGCGTCGACATCACCGCGATCGAAGAACCGCTGGCCGTGAATGACTACCCGGGGTGTCTCGCGGTGGCCGCCGGACTGGGCTGCCCGGTCATCCTGGACGAGAGCTGCCGCACCCTGCACGACCTCGACATGCTGCCGGGCACAGCGAAATCCTGGGTCGTCAATATCCGGGTGTCGAAGATGGGGGGCCTGCTGCGCTCGCTGGAGATCGCCGCAGCGGCCCGGGCGCGCGGCATTCCGCTGATCATCGGAGCGCATGTCGGCGAGAGCGCATTGCTGACACGGGCCGCGCTGACGGTCGCCAATGCCTACCGCGACGTCCTGCTTGCGCAGGAGGGGGCGTTCGGCACCTGGTTGCTGCAACACGACCTCGTGGATCCGGGACTGCAGTTCGGCCCGGGGGGCGTCTTGGCCGCGGTCGACGTGCCGCTCCGGATCGCTGGTCGACACCAAACTGCCCGGCCGCGCGGGCGTCCCTAATCTGAAGGGGCAATCCGTTTCGCGATGGGTAGTGCGCGCGGTCAGCGCAGTGTCGGCGTGTTGGCCGGGGGCTCGCGCAGCGGCACGGCCTGCTCGAACGCATGGGCCAGGCCGAGCAGACGCGGCTCGCTGTAGGCCGGGCCGAGAAAACTGAGCCCTATCGGCAGCCCTTGATCGGTGTAGCCCATCGGCACCGTGACCTCGGGGAAGCCGGTGCTGGAACCGAGGTAGGAAGGCGTATAGGGATCGTCCACATCGCAGACATAGCTGTCGTCCGGCCGGTCGAACAGCGGCGAGGCCGGGCACATGATGGTCGGGAAGACCAGTGCATCGACCTCACCCGCCCGCATCGGGCGCTCCACCGCAAGCCGCGCTGCGGGCATGCGCCGGCTCACGATCTCGAGGTAGGCCTGATCGGCGACACCGCGGCTTTCCAGCGCCGCCTTGTAGCCTTCGATCCGACCCGGATTCACCGGCGTCGGCGAGTCCACGACCGCCGGCGACTCACTCACCCTGACCAGGTCGACGACACGCTTTACCGGCGCATCCGTCTCTGCGAGGTAGGCCTCGATCTGGTCACGGAATTCGGTATCGACCACATGGCCTATCATGCTCGACCAGGCCTCGCGCACGAACCTGGGCAGCGTGAATTCCGACGCGGCCGCACCCTGCCCCCGCATCACCGCCAGTGCGCGCTCGAACGCCGCGTCGACCTCCGCGTTACCCCCGGTAAAGTCGTGGACCACGCCAATGCGCGCGCCGTTCAGTGCATCATCATCCAGGTAGCGCAGATAGTCGCCGACCTGGTACGGGGCGCTGCCCGCGGTCCGTGCGTCATCCGGATCGACGCCGGCCATCACGCCGAGCACGATCGCGGCATCGCGCACGCTGCGTGCGATCGGCCCGGTGACATCGAAGCTGAGGCTTGCCGGGATCACGCCGCTGCGACTGGTCAGGCCGAGGGTCGGCTTGATCCCGACCATGCCGGTCACCGCGGCCGGCCCACGGATCGAACCCGCGGTGTCGGTGCCGGTGCCGATCAGTGCGAAGCCGGCGGCCACCGCGGCGCCGCTGCCCGAACTCGAACCCGAGGCGTTGCGCCTGAGGTTGTACGGGTTGCGCGTGAGTCCGCCGACCGAGCTGTAGCCGAGTCGCCCGTAAGACAGGGCCAGCTCGCTGAGGTTGGTCTTGCCGATGATCACCGCGCCTGCTGCGCGCAAGCGCGCGACCACGAAGGCATCGCGTCCCGGCCGGTGTTCCTTCAACGCGACACTGCCGCCGGTGGTCGGCAGATCACTGGTGTCGTAATTGTCCTTGATCACGATCGGGACGCCGTGCAGTGGCCCGCGGCTCCCCGTTTCCGACAACTCGCTGTCCAGCGCCCGTGCAGTGTTCAGTGCTTCCGGGTTGAGCGTGATCATGCTGTTGATCGCTGGGCCCTGCTGGTCGTAGGCGTCGATACGATCCAGGCAGGCCTGGGTCAGTTGCTCCGACGTGAGCCCGCCGGACGCGAACGCGGCCTGGACCCCGGCGAGATCCGCCTGGAGCAGGTCGAAACCGGGGGCAAGCGACATCGCCGGGCCGGGCAGGCACAGCATCAGGACGGCACCGACGCCGCGTAACCGATGCCGCAGACGCCGTCGCATGCGATGGGTCAGAAGTAGTAGCCGAGGTTGATCGTGAAGCGGTAGTTCCATTTGTCGTTGCCGTTGGCCCCCCAGTCACCGACCCCATCGACCCGATTGTAGTTGTCCGTGCCGTCGTCCGATTCGTTGCCGATGAAATAGTTGCCATTGGCGTAGACGAGGTCGGTGTAGACCAGCCAGTCACCGCTGTACCACTGCGCACCGAGCGAAAACATCTGGCTGTCGTTGAACGCATCGTGGTCCTTGACGACGTGGCTGTACTCCAGATAAGGCACGACCTTGTCGAGCCAGACCAGGCCCGGCACCGGTTGCTGGTAGCTCAGTGACATGGCCCCGACCCAGGCCTCGGTCGCGGTGAACCACGGGAAGTCGAACGCACCCATCGGCAACAGCTTGTCGGTTCGCCACGGGTTGTCGCTGTCGATATCGTATTCGTAACGCGTCACCTGGGTGCCGAGCGTGAAGTCCTCGTAGCGGTTCACCATGTGCAGCGCGGCAGCCCAGTGATCGCCGTCATCGACACCCTTGCCTTCGAGCTGGCCGTACTGCAGCGAAAAGCCGGCCTCGGTCGCTACTGCGCCGACATCGAAAAAGCGGATTGCGCGCAGATTGAACTGGTTGCGCTCGTCGTAACCGTTCTCCCGCCCACCGTAGATCACGTTACCTTCGGCATCGACCGATTCGTTCCAGCGCACCGCATCGAAACTGTATCTGGTACTGTCGAGGCTCCGGCCCTGGTAGCTGCCCTCGCTCGTCAGGTAGTAGGCCATGTCGACCTTCCAGTCGTCCCAGCGCGTCGCGTATTTGATACCCAGGTCCATGTCGTCGGCGAGGCCGAGATAATAGTGCATATCGAACATGTAGCTCTGGGCGACGCCATAGGGGCCGGCACCGAACGGGACGCGATTGACACCGACCTCGACGTGCGAATCGTCGTCGAAACGGTAGCCAATCCACCCGGTGTGCAGGAAACTGTAGCTGGCCGGGAACCGCTGTGCGGCATCGGTATACCAGCGGTATTCGGCGGCACCGATCAACTTGTCGTGCGCTAGCGTGAGATTGATTCGAAAGGTGTCGAGTTCGACGTTCCCACCATTGCCGCCCCGGTTGGGACCGTTGCCGGGGTCGTCCTGCGAGTAGCTGCCGAGGACATAGTTTGCGCGGATCGCACCACCGACCGTGACCGGCCCGATGGCGATCTTCGTGTCTTCCGGCGGGTCTCCACGATCCAGTTGATCGTCTGCCTCAACCGCCTCGCGCACTGTCTGTTCGGCCTGGGCTTCCGGCGCTTCGACCTGGCCACGGGCGGCCGCAAGTTCGCGCTGCGCCTCGGCCAGTGCCTGCTGCGCGCGCTCCAGCTCGAGGCGTTGCCGTTCAGCCTCGCGGGCCAGTTCGTCGACCCGGCGTTGCAGATCCTCGGCAGTCTCGGCCCACGCCAATGGCATGCAAAGCAGGCAGGCGCACGTCAGCACGCTCATGCTCAGTCGTTGTTTCATT
>CBDTXT010000024.1:0-14345 GCA_965364465.1 uncultured Chromatiaceae bacterium | reverse complement strand
GCTGCTTGGTAAGTTCGGTCACACTCAGCCGATCCCCAGGCGTCATCGGCAAGGCACGCGTGCGCTGGTCAGCAGTGACCGGCAGATCAGTCTGAAGGCCCGCCCTCGTCGCGCTCCGGCCATAGACGGCGCACCACCTCGCTGTCGGCCGCGAGCGTGTGGCAGGTGTCGATGAAGTCGGCGGGCGGCGCGACGTTGTCCTCGAGGTGTTCCCCGGTCTCGCCACGCCATGCATACACGGTCTGGACGGCCGTGGTCGCCAGTGGTCCGAGCAGCTCGACCAGGTGTGTACAGCCCCAGCGGCCCCCGAGCAGCAGGCGCACCTTACCGGTCCAGCCCGGCTCAATGCGCTGGCCGACGAGCTTGCCGAAACGGTCAGGGAAATTGGGGCAAGGCGGGTAGGGGGCATGGACCGTCTTGGCGTCGATCGACCGCACGGTCAATTCTGAATCCACGGTCATCCTCAGCCACATCTCGTGCAGGTGTTCGCCGGGCGTGATCTTGCCGCGCCCAAAGGTTTCCATTTCATCGGTGCGCGTGTCGATCAGGCTGCCCTCGATGTCCCAGAGGCCATCTGTGCGGCGGTATCCGTGGCATTCGATGGTCCGGGTGTGCACCAGCTCGCGTTTTTCCGGGGGGGGTAGTGGCATAGAGAATTTTGTTTGTTAACAGTGTGAAATATCGATAATGGTGCGGCGCACAAAAAAGTTTTTGTGAGGGGCTTGACAAAGGCCGAAAAAGACCGATATTGTGCACTGCAACATTGTTGCGCTGCACAATCCGATCACCTCAACGACTCAGGAGACATCCTCATGAACAATGAATACGTCGACATGGTAACCAAGTTCAACGATCAGGTCTTTGCCTCGGCGGCCCGGATCGGTGAGCTGAACATGCGCACCTTCGAGCAGCTGGCCACCAAGCAGGCGTCGATCGTCAATCAGTGCCTCGAGACCAGCGCCAAGCAGTACGAAGCGCTGGCTGGCGCCAAGGACTACAAAGAGGCCATGGTGCTGCAGAGCGAGTTGCTCAAGGGCTGCAACGACAAGTTCCTGGCCAATCTGCGCGAGACCACCGAGATGTTCTCTTCGCTGCGCGAGGAACTGACCGAGATGGTGGAAGAGGCGGTCAAGTACACCAGCAAGAGCGTTGAGAAGGCGAGCGAGCTGGCGACCAAGAAAGTCGCCTGATGCGGGCTCGGCAGGGGCGGCGTGGCTTACCCACGTCGCCCCCCGGGCTCGAGAATCAGACGTGGGTTAATCACAGAAGAACCAGAACGGAGAGGAAGAATGACCAAACGTGTCGCGTTTGTGACCGGCGGTAACGGCGGCATAGGCTCCGCGATCTGCTGCGAACTGGCCCAGCAGGGCCATCAGGTCGTAGCGGGCTATTTCCCGCCGGAAAAGGACTCGGCCGAGGCCTGGCAGAAACAGATGCACGACCAGGGGCACGCGATCAGCCTGGCGGCGGTGGACGTCGCAAGTTTTGCGGACTGCGAGCGCGCGGTCGCCGAGATCAGCGAACAATTCGGCTCGGTCGATATCCTGGTGAATTGTGCCGGAATCACGCGTGACGGCACGCTGAAAAAGATGTCTGAGGACAATTGGCGGGCAGTCGTGGCGACCAACCTCGATAGCGCGTTCAACGTCACGCGCCATGTGATCAACGGCATGCTGGAGAAGGGCTGGGGTCGCATCGTGAATATCGCCTCGGTGAACGGCCAGCGCGGCCAGTTCGGCCAGGCCAACTACTCGGCGGCCAAGGCCGGCATGCACGGTTTCACGATGGCGGTGGCACTCGAGACTGCCGCGAAAGGCATCACGGTCAACACCGTGTCACCCGGCTACATCGCGACTGCGATGACCCAGGCGATGCCCGAAAACGTGTTGGAGTCGATCGTCAACAGCGTGCCGATGCGCCGCATGGGAACGCCCGAAGAGATAGCCAACGCGGTCGCCTGGCTCGCCAGCGAAGGCAATGGCTACACGACCGGTGCGAACATCCCGGTCAATGGCGGGCTCTTCACCAGCCACTGACCGACGATAAAGAACCCTCCTAGCAGAGGATTCTGCCCCCTCTGCTCTTCTGTTAGGCGCCCCTCGCGGGCGCCGCTTTTTTCCAAGGAGCCGGAAATGCGGTCCCGGGGCAGGGCCAGGCAGCAGCGATTGCGACACCGGCCCGGCCGTTTTCCGCTAGTGTAGGGACACCAGGAGGCAAACGCTGACGCGTGCCCCGCGCAGAGGGCCGCGTCGATCGACGACTTTACCGTCCAATCCCCCGTGCTGACCACAGAGTCACTTATCAAAAATACGGGGGCCGGGCGCCCAGAGAGGATGGCGGTTTTATGAGTATCTCACCCCCCAGCTACAAGCAGAACCGGCTGAAGCAGTTGCGCGCCTTCTGCAAGACCGTGGAAACCAAGAACATATCGCGTGCCGCGGAGAAGCTGTTCCTGACGCAGCCGACGATCTCGCTGCAGATCAAGGCCCTGGAGCGCGAGCTCGAAATCGTGGTGTTCGAGCGCCACGGACCGCAGATTCGCATTACGCCGGACGGCGAACTCCTGTACGAGATCGCCAAACCCCTGCTCGAGGGCATCGACAACCTGGCGCAGACCTTCGCGAGCAAGAGCGGCAGGCTCGATAGCGGTGAATTGACCGTGGTGGCCGGTGAGTCGACCATCCTTTACCTGCTGCCGGAGTTCGTTTCCTGCTTCCGGGAGCGTCACCCGGGCATCCACATCAAGCTGCTGAACGAGACCGGTCGCGACGGGCTGGCGAAGTTGCGTTCCGACGCAGCGGATTTCGCGGTGGGACCGATGGTCGACGGGCAGGCCGATCTGGAGTACAAGGCGCTGTTCTCGTTCGAGCAGGTGCTGATCGTGCCGCTGGATCACCCGCTGGCCAGGCGCACCAAGGTGACACTGGAGGAGATCAGCCCCTACGGCCTGATTCTGCCCCCGCGCCAGCTCAACCACTGGCGCAGCGTGGACCTGGTATTCGAACAGCACGGCGTTCCCTACAGCGTCGTACTGGAGGCCGGCGGCTGGGAGGTCATCAAGCGCTACGTCGAACAGGGGATGGGGATTTCGATCGTCAACGAGATCTGTCTCACCGGCAAGGAGAGACTCGCGGTGATACCGCTCGAGGACTACTTCCCCCGGCGCACCTACGGCGCAGTGACGCGTCGCGGCAAGTTCCTGACACCTCAGGCGCAGGCGTTTCTCGACGCGATGTCAACCCTGCAGTGCAAATTGCCCTACAAGCTTGCGGTGGCGCATAGTCGCGAAGAGGTGGTGGAGCCCAGCGAACTCGACTTGCGCCATGTGCCGACCAATGTCGTCGATTTCGACTAGCGGTTGCTGAATAGGGCGCGATCGCGCGGTGGCCGCCGTCGCATCGGAACAGGATCTGCGGCGCGCCTTGCGCCGCTGGTGAGCGGGATTGGGTACGCAGCTTTTCGTTTATGGGACCTTGATGGTCCCCGAGTTGATGGACCGGGTGAGTGGATTCCGACACCCCGGTGAGCCGGCGCTGCTGCATGGCTACCGTCGACGCCGCTTGCGCGGTGAACTCTACCCGGGGATCGTACGCTGGCCGGGCGACCGGGTCGAAGGGCTGCTCTATCGCGGCCTGGGCACTGCCCAGCTTGACGTACTGGACGCGTTTGAGGGGGCGACCTACCAGCGCGTGGTGGTCGAGGTCGAGACCGGCGCGCGGCGCTGCGTGGCGCAGGCCTATGCGTTGCGCGATGACTGTCGGCACCTTCTTGGCGACCGCGAGTGGTCGTTGCAGGGCTTCATCTCCGATGGCTTGAGCAGCTTTGTTGCCGCCTATCCCGGCATGATCGCGCACATGGCATGCGACGCCGATGACGAATAGCCCTGACCCGGCCAGCGAGGGCTGCGAGGCGGACCGCCCGGTCCTCGACGTCGCCTGCCTGCATCCGGACAGTCGCAGGGCGGCCTTGGTCTCGAGGACCGGCAATCATTGCCAGGTATGGCGCAGCGCGCGCAAGAACACCGAGGAACCGGACGACGACGGCTACACCGAGTTCGTCGTGAAGTACCCCTGCGACCGCTATGGGCACGAGGACGCGAAGATCCTGCGGCGTCAGTACCGGGTGCTGCGCGAGGCGCTGGGAGAGATCGTACCCGAGGCGCTGTTCGTCGAGACCTGCATCAATGGTGAACCCAATCTGATCGTGCTGGCTCGTGCGGTGAACGTCTGGTTCAATATCGCCAACCCGCTGAATCGCGAGGAGGCCATCGGACTGCTGCGCGAGCACCCGATAGCGCGGCGCGAGCTGGCACATTTTCTCGGGGTGGCGGCAAACTGGCGGGAAGGTCCGAATCCGCGCGTCATCGACCTGTACGGCCTCGACAACCTGATCATGGACAACCAGCGCCGGATTCGCTTCGTCGACAGCTTCTATGTGTTCTTCTTCGAAGACATGCTGCACCTGCTCGGTGGCGAGAAGGACTACGATCTGGAGGAAAAGATCGCGGTCTCGCTGAGACGCATCGCCTATCTGCAGGACATACTCGCACGCGCCACCACCGGTCCCGAGATCCGGCCGGCCTGACGCGGCCTCACTTCAGGTTGGCGCCGACCAGCTCGACCAGGCTCTCGATCGGTGTGCCCCACTGGGTACGCTGGGCACCGGCCATCAGGTTCACCCGGCAGCTGCCGCAGGCCGTGACCACCGAGTCGGCCCCGGTGGATTCCACCTGCTCGCGCTTCAGGTCGAAGGCCGCATCGCGCATTGGCCTGGCGCCCTCCATCACGAACAGACCGGCCCCGCCGCCGCAACAGAAGTTGGTCACGCGGTTGCTGGGCATCTCGCGCAGCTCGACCCCCAAGGCCTTCAGGACCGCGCGTGGCTCATCGAAGACGCCGCCATGGCGACCGACCTTGCAGGGGTCGTGGTAGGTGACGTGTCGGTCCGGCCCGAGCGGCTTCAGTTGCAGGCGTCCGGCGATCACCTCGCGCCCGAGAAACTCCGACAGCGCCATGACCTCGAACGGCAGTGGCGCACCGTGCTCGTTCGCGCCGTACCAGCGCATTGCAGGATACGCGTGTCCGCACTCCGGGACGATGACGAGCTTGGCGCCCAGCGCGATCGCCTGGCTGGTGATGCGCTCCGAGGCAGACTTCTGCACCTCCTCGTAACCCGAGAGCAGGCCGAAGTTCGCGCCCTCGAAGGCACAGCTGTGGATGGTCCAGTCGACGCCTAGATGGTTCATCACCTTGACCGTGGCCTCCAGCGCATCCTTGAACAGCAGGACGTCGATGGTGGAACTCAGGACCAGGATATCGGCCTTGTCCTTGTTGATCGGCACCTCGTGGCCCTTGGCTCGCAGATCGTCCACGGCCTGTCGAATCTGCTCGGGGCCGACCCCGAACACGGTGCCGCGGCTGCCCTGTTCCTGTTCCACCGCACGCAGCCCGGCCGGAATCAGGCCAGCCTGGGCCAGCCCCTCGCGCGTGAGGTGCACCATCGCGGCGATATCGATGCCCATCGGACAGACCAGCCCACAGCGGCCACACTCGGTGCAGGATTCGTACACCAGTTCCTGAGTGGCCTCCAGGTCCGCCTCGGTGATCTCCGGGTCGGTCAGGCGGTGAAAGAAGCGCAGCGGCGCCTTCTCGCGCCGGTAAAAACGCTTGAGCAGATCCAGTTTGTGGATCGGCGTGAACTTCGGGTCCTCGGTCTGGATGTAAAACTGACAGGCCTCCGCACACAGGCCGCAATGCACGCAGGACTCGAGATGGGTCGCCTTCGATGAATCCAGCTTGGCGGCAAACACCGCCTTGGCGCGTCTCAGGCGCTCGTTTTCGGGACAATCGGTGGGCTGCGCCATCTGTGGCAGCATTTTTATCTGCTCGGCGAAACCGAGAAAGACGTTCATGTCGATGGCCATGGCCTAGTCTCCGAAACGGTTGCCGTCGGTCGCGACGGTAGTGGGCACCTTGTAAGCCGCGAACCGGGTCATACGTTGACACCGCGACGCCCGTAGTGGGCCCCCATGAAGCCGCGGCTGAAGGGGAAGGTGAAGGTGTGCATCAGGGTGCTGAACGGGAAATACAACAGCAGCAGTTCTGCAAGGAAGAAGTGCAGCACGCGCAAAGGCTCATAGGCGTGCGCCAGCGCGAAGCAGCCGGTCAACATGACCAGGAAGATGAGTATGGATCCCAGATAGTCGCCGCGGTTCGAGATCGCACGCGTCACCGGGTTCATCAAGCGGTGAAGAATCAGCAGCAGCAGTCCCAGGAAGGCGAGTTCGGATGTCAGGATGAACGCCCAGTGAGGCATGGCCGGCCAGCCGAAACCCAGCAGGTGTTCGCGATAAAACTTGATATGGGGAGCCGCGAAGAACAGCAGCGCGAACAGGCCCACATGGAACAGATAACCCGCAACAACCTGCAGTTTGATGCGCGACCAGAACTCGGCGCGCGGAAAGAAACGCTTGAGGTTGATGCCGATCGCGCCGCCGGCCGCGGACGCGCGCGGTTCGCTGTAGTCGGTCTTGCTGCCCATCGTCAGCATACCGATGAGCCGCCAAAGTACCCCGATCACGAATACGGTGGCAGAGAAGTACCAGAAGGGCCCGTCGACAAATTCAGTGAAGCTCACGCGCTGTTCCCTCGAATCGTTTGATGTTGTTCTTTTCCACCTGCGCCCGGCCGTGCCGGGTCACGCCTTGTCGGCCGACGTCTCCAGTCGCGTTGCCTGCCGGGCCGCCGTTGTCTGGTCGTGTCCGGTGGCGACGGTGGTTTGCGTGGCCTCCGCGTACCAGCGGTCGTGATGCGCCTTGGCCCAGTTTTCGTCGACGTAGCCGGTGGTCATGCTCTCCAGGCTTCCCTCGGTGCCCAGCGTGCCAATATAGATATGGCCGAAAGAACCGGCGATGAACAGCACCGCGGCAATACCGTGGACGATCAGCGCCAGTTGCATGATCTCGCGTCCCTGTCCGAACACCGGGAACAGCAGCACCAGTCCGCTGATCGACACGACCAGGCCGAGCGCCATGACCGACCAGAACCAGATCTTTTCCCCGCTGTTGAAGAACCCGGCGCTGACGTGCGCGTTACCTATGATGCCGCCGCCCTTGACCAGCCACGTGAGATCGCCGCGTGCCGGCAGGTTTCTGCCCGCCCAGCGCACGAACAGCGCCAGTATCGCGAACAGGAACAGCGGCCCGAACAGATTGTGGCCTTCTTTGGAGGCGCTGGCGATCACGCTGAACGCCTCGGCGCCGAGCACGGGCAACCCGACGAACCGCCCGAACAGCAGGGTCAGACCGGTCAGCGCGAGGAACACGAACAGGATCGCGGTGAGCCAGTGCAGGGTGCGGTCGATGTCCGGAAAGCGCTTGATCCGCCTGCCGGCGCGTCCGTCGGGGATCGGGATCCTGCCGCGGATCAGGTAGAAGATCAGGATGATCCCGGCGGCCGCCGCAATGACCAGCCCGGCCGGTACGACAAAGTCGTTCCGCCGGTAATTGCGGAACGCCTCGCCGCTGCTCTCGATGAAGACCCCGGCTTCTACGACGCGGGCATGCGTGGTCCCGACAGCCGGGGCATCGCGTTGCCGCACGGCCCGCCACAGGTCGCTGGCCGGGTTGGGCACCATGATCGGTGACGCCGGGTCGCGTTCCTCGGCGGTTGCGGTGAGCGGTGCGGTGAGGCAGAGAAAGAGCAGCAGCATGCATGACCGGACTGCCACCCGCGCGGTGATCGATGACATCGCGTTGTTCCTTGAATGAGCGAGCTGAATTTCTGATCTTGGTTTCGTCAAGCTGTTTCCCTGGCCGCAGTCCGCTAGCTTGACGAGGCAATGTCAACAGATCGAAACTGCCGGCCCCGCGCGCGGGGCTGGCAGTCGACCCTAATCAGCCGTCGCTGCTGACTCTGCCCTTCATGCCCTGCGGGGCCCGCAGGCTGGCCTTGTCGTAGTTGACGCCCCAGTCGAGCACCGAGGCGCCGCGACTCACGACGCGCTTGCGGTAGATGTCGGAGATGACGTCGGCATCACCGGCAAGCAACGCCTTGGTCGAGCACATTTCGGCACACAGCGGCAGTTTGCCTTCGGCGAGCCGGTTCGCGCCGTAGGTGCGGTGTTCGTCCGCGCTGCCGGTCTCTTTCGGGCCACCGGCGCAGAAGGTGCACTTGTCCATCTTGCCGCGCGAGGCGAACGCGCCGGCCTTTGGGAACTGCGGTGCGCCGAACGGGCAGGCGTAGAAGCAGTAGCCGCAGCCGATGCAGATGTCCTTGTCGTGCAAGACCAGCCCGTCTTCCGTCGTGTAAAAGCAATCGACCGGACAGACCGCGGCGCAAGGTGCGTCCGAACAGTGCATGCAGGCCACCGACAGCGAACGCTCGCCCGGCTCGCCGTCCTTGATCGTGACCACGCGGCGACGGTTGACGCCCCAGGGCACCTCGTTCTCGTTCTTGCAGGCGGTGACACAGGCATTGCATTCGATGCAGCGTTCTGCGTCGCAGTAAAACTTCATTGTTGCCATGTCTGAATCCTCCTCAAGCCTTGGAGATGCGGCACAGGGTGCACTTGGTTTCCTGCATTTGCGTCACCGAGTCGTAACCATAGGTGAACGCGGTGTTGCAGGCCTCCCCGAGCACGTACGGATCCGAGCCGGCCGGGTACTTGTCGCGCAGGTCCTTGCCCTGGAAATGGCCACCGAAATGGAACGGTGTGAAGGCGACACCGGCCCCGACGCGCCGCGTGACCATCGCCTTGACCTTGATCTTGGCGCCCTCGGCGCCCTCGACCCAGACGTCTTCACCGTCCTTGATCCCGGCGTTGTTCGCATCGCGCGGGTGGATTTCGACGAACATGTCCTGCTGCAACTCGGCGAGCCAGGGGTTCGACCGCGTCTCGTCGCCGCCACCCTCGTACTCGACCAGGCGCCCCGAGGTCAGGATGATCGGGTAGTCCTGCGAGTAGTCTTTCGCCTGAACCGAGCTGTAGCGGGTTGGTAGACGCCAGAACGACTTGCGGTCTTCGTAGGTCGGGTACTGCTCGACCAGGTCGCGACGATTCGTGTACAGCGGTTCGCGATGGATAGGTACCGGATCGGGGAAGGTCCAGACCACGGTACGGGCCTTCGCGTTGCCGAACGGCGCACAGCCGTGATTGATCGCCACCCGCTGGATGCCGCCGGACAGGTCGGTCTTCCAGTTCTTGCCCTCGGCGGCCGCCTGCTCCTCGCTCGACAGGTCATCCCACCAGCCCAGCTTTTTCAGCAGTTCGCCGGTGAACTCGGGATAGCCGTCCTGGATGTCGGAACCCGCCGAGTAGCTGCCGTCGGCGAGCAGGCTGACGCCGTCACGCTCGACGCCGAAGCGCGCGCGGAAGGTCAGGCCACCCTCGGCCACCGGCAGGCTCGTGTCGTACAGGTTCGGTGTGCCGGGATGCTTCATCTCGGCGCTGCCCCAGCAGGGCCAGGGCATGCCGTAGAAGTCGCCGTCGGCCGGCCCGCCTTCGGCCTTGAGACTGGTGTAGTCGAACGTGCCCCAGTTCTGCTGGTGCAGCTTCAGTCGCTCCGGGCTCTGGCCGGTGTAGCCGATGGTCCACATGCCGCGGTTGAATTCCCGCGTGATGTCCTCGATCACCGGCTCTTCGCCTTTGACCTCGATGTGCTTGAACAACTGCTCGGCGAAGCCCAGCTTGGTCGCCAGCTTGTGCATGATCGTGTGATCGGGCAGCGACTCGAACAGCGGGTCGATGACCTTGTCGCGCCACTGCAGCGAGCGGTTCGAGGCGGTGGCGGAGCCATAGGTCTCGAACTGGGTGCAGGCCGGCAGCAGGTAGACGCCGTCGGTGCGGTCGTGCATGACCGCCGACACCGTGGGGTAGGGATCGACGACGACGAGCAGGTCCAGCTTTTCCATCGCCTTCTTCATCTCGGCGCCGCGGGTCTGCGAGTTCGGGGCGTGGCCCCACATGAACATCGCACGCACGTTGTCCTTCTGGCCGATGTTGGCGCTGTCCTCGAGCACACCGTCGATCCAGCGCGACACCGGGATGCCTTTCGCGTTCATCACGGCCACGTCCTTGTCTCCCGCCTGCTCGTAGGAGCCGGAATCGAACTGACCCTTGATCCAGTCGAGGTCGAGATCCCAGACACGCGCCCAGTGAGCCCAGGAGCCGGGCGCCAGGCCATAGTAGCCGGGCAGCGTGTTGGCCAGCACGCCGAGGTCGGTGGCGCCCTGCACGTTGTCGTGCCCGCGGAAGATATTGGCACCGCCGCCCGACACGCCGATGTTCCCCAGCGCGAGCTGGAATGCGCAGTAGGCCCGGGTGTTGTTGTTTCCTATCGTGTGCTGCGTGCCGCCCATGCACCAGATGAAGGTGCCCGGCCGGTTGTCCGCCATCGCCTTCGCCGCGGCGTACACCTGGTTCTCGGGGACACCGGTCACGCGCTCGACCTCGTCGGGTGTCCATTTCGCGACCTCGGCCTTGACCTCGTCCATGCCGTAGACGCGCTGGCGGATGTATTCCTTGTCCTCCCAGCCGTTCTTGAAGATGTGATACATCATGCCCCAGATGATCGGCACGTCGGTGCCGGGACGGATGCGCAGGAAGTGATTGGCGTGCGCGGCCGTGCGGGTAAAGCGCGGGTCGATCACGATGATTGGGGCGTTGTTTTCTTCTTTCGCCTTCAGAATATGCTGCAGCGAAACAGGATGCGCCTCGGTCGGGTTCGAGCCGATCAGCAGGATCGCCCGCGATTTGTGAATGTCGTTGTAGCTGTTCGTCATCGCGCCGTAGCCCCAGGTGTTCGCGACACCGGCGACGGTCGTCGAGTGGCATATGCGCGCCTGGTGGTCGACGTTGTTGGTGCCCCACATCGCCGCAAACTTGCGGAACAGGTACGCTTGCTCATTGTTGAACTTGGCCGAACCCAACCAGTAGACCGAATCCGGGCTCGATTCCTGGCGGATCTTCAGCAGCTGATCGCCGATGTCGTTGATCGCCTCGTCCCAGGAGACCTTTTGCCATTTACCGCCGACCAGCTTGGTCGGGTACTTGAGGCGGCGTTCGCCATGTCCGTGTTCGCGCAGCGCGGCGCCCTTTGCGCAATGTGCGCCAAGGTTGAACGGGTGGTCGAAGGCCGGCTCCTGCCCGGTCCAGACACCGTTCTTCACCTCGGCGATGACACCACAGCCGACCGAGCAGTGCGTGCACACGGTCCGCACCTCTTTGGTTTCTCCGCCGCCGGTCGCTGGCGCGGCCTTCGCCTTGCGCATCATGCCCGGTGCGAGGCCGGTCGCCAGTGCGGTGCCCCCGGCCAGGATGCCGGAATGACGCAGGAAATCACGGCGGTTGAGCTGGCGGCCGGTCTGATCGGCCGGTTCCCGGGCGGCTTCGGTCGCCGCGACCGTGCCGACCTGATCGGAGACCTTTTTCAATTTCATCATTGCGATTCTCCTTGGTCCGGGCTCAGCTGGCCGCGCTCTTGTAATAATCGAGGATGTGCTGGGTCAGGCGGTACCCCTCGGCAGGTTTCTGTGCGGCGGTCTGTTCGACGTCGGCGGCGATCACCGTGGCCGGCGAACCGACAGCGACGGCTGCGATTCCCCCTGTCACCGTCGCGTCGCGCAGAAATTTGCGCCGGGAGTGCGAGACCTGCTGCTTGGGATCTTTCATTACGATTTGCTCCTTCGACATTGCGTGCACGTCGCGGGTTTGGGGTGAGGGCATTGGCCGCCGGCCGGCCCGTACAATCTTTCTCTTCGCAGTGATGCGAGCAAGCTGCGGGCCATAAACCGACGCAGAAAAATGACCAAAAGGGGGCTGGATGACCATTGCCGGGTCTGCCCGGCGTGTCGAATCTATCCAATGTGACAATTTGTCTAGTCCAGCAGGGACAAATAGCGCGTTTCGAGCGACAGAAAGGCCCCGCCGAGGCGCGCCACCGACCGGTAAAACACCGCGGATTCCGCCCCGGCCAGGTCTCTAAAGAAATCCCCTGCCCAGTTGCCGAGGTGATGGTCGAAGAACTGCTGTTGGCTTTCGATCGGGACCCCGTCGAGGATCATCAGCGACATCACCTCGCACAGTGCGGCAATGTGGTCTTCGGGTTCCCGGACATCGTCGTCGCGCTCGAAACCGAGCCGCCGCAGGTCGGCGCGCAGCAGACCGAGCGGCTTCTCCATCAGAAAACCGGTCTGGTACCAGGAGCCGTAGGGCACGAGTTCACCGCGGCCGAGACCGATGAACAGCGTATGGTACTCGTCGCGCACCGCGTCGACGCCGCTGTGTCGGGCGGCCAGTGCCAGCGTGCTCAACGCAAGCGGCAGCTCGCTCTGTCGATCGCCCGCATCGGCCTCGAGGCCGCGCGTGTAGTCCAGTACCGCCTCACTCGGTGCATCGCGCAACAGCCCGGCGAGCAGCTGGTAAAGCGCGGCGCGGCGCGCCTGCTCCTCGGTCAGCGCGGCGCGCATCGCCGCCGGGCCGGTGTCCGACGTTGTTTGCGGCATCTGTGGGTTCATGATGATTTCCCGTTGTCAGAGCGGTGGATCGGGTCGCTACCGAGACTTGCCTGCATCGCCTCGCTGTCCTGTACCGCGTCGACGACGCGACAGTCCTCGCACATCTGGAGCCGGCGCCGTGCCCTCTCGGATTGAAACATCGCGTGACCCGCGAGTTTGTCCATGATGTTGTCGATCACTCGCCGCGTCGCGAACGGTGTACCGCAGCCGATGCAGCAAAACGGCGGCTCTTCGTGCAGGGTCGTGGCCTGGCGCCGCTTGTCCGGGTCGGCCAGCAGTCGCGGTTCGAGTGTGATCGCCACCTCGGGACACGCGTTTGCACAGATCCCGCATTGCACACAGTTCGCCTCGTGAAACACCAGGCGCGGCGTCTCGTCGCCCGCGCTGAGCGCGCGCGCCGGGCAGACGGAGGTACAGCTCATACACAGCGTACATTTCTCGCTGTCGACCCGGACTCGCCCGTAAGGCGCGCCGCTGGACAAAGCGAACGACTCCGGACGCTCCGGCGATGCCTGCCAGAGGTGCGCCAGCCCCAGGGCTGCCAGTTGACGCTTGTCGCCGGTCGCAGTGAAGCGCGCCGGCGCCGGCAGGCCGGCAACCGCTGCGCAGCTGCTATCGCTCGCGCGGGCGTCGATGGTTTGCAGAATCGCGCCCTGATAACCCAGGCCGCGCAGCATCTGCTGGCAATAGCCGATCTGCTCGTCAAGCGCGCGGCGCGCCTTGCCGGGTACAGAGCCGCCGTCGGCGAGCAGGATACAGCGGGCCCCCCAGGCGATCGCGGCGAGCCAGATTTCGTGGCCGACGCTGGCGAGTTCCTCGACCACGATCAGCAGCACGTTGGGCGGGGTCGACGGCAGGCCAACCGCGTCGCTCGCTGCGACGAACATGACCACCGGGTCGGTACCGCCTGCCTCGAGATAGCTCCGTAGCATCAGGCGAACCCGTTCCGCGGTGTCGCCCGCGTGTGGATAGGCGTAACGCATCGCGCCCGTCGGACAGACACTGGCACAGATGCCGCCACCCTGGCACAGCTTGGGGTTGACCTCCACGGTCTCGCCGACCGAGATGATTGCATCCGCCGGGCAGGCATCCAGGCAGCGGCTGCAGCCCGGCTGGCCGGCGCGTCCATGGGCGCAGATTGCGGGGTCGTAGGCGAAGTAGCGGGGCTTCTCGAACGTCCCCAGCATGCCGTCCAACGCCAGACAGGCCGCGTCGAGATCGGCCGGCTCGCAACCAAAGCGCCAGTAGCCGGGCGGCGGGAGTTCGCTCGTGATCAGCGCCGGCATGCCCAGGTCGACGACCAGGTCGGTGTCGATCCGCTGGTAGTTGTGCCGGCCCTGTTCACCCAGCTCGATCCGGAACGCGCCGAGATATCCCTGGATGGTTACCGCGCGCCCGCCCAGCGCGGTTGTCGGGACGCCGGCCTCCTCGTCCCCGTGGGTCAGCAGGATCTCGGCATGCAGCGGTTCTGCGACGCGTGCGGCGAGCCACTGGGCCTCCTCGCCACCGATCACCAGGACGCGTCCGCGCGATTCGTAGTGCACCACCCCGGTCGGTTCCGGCGTGAGTCGCTCGGCTGCCGCTTGCGCGGCGCTGCGCGCGCGCAGGTTACGGGTTTCGTCGAGCGTGGGTTCGGTTTCGGACATGGTTGGCCGTGTCTCCTCGATTCAGGTCCGGTTGTCGTCGGCGTTTGCGGTCGTGCCTGTGGTGACACCGGCCGGGGGATCGGCCGGCTGCTCCTCGGCGAGCGCGGCGTGGCCCGGCGGGTCCTGTTCGCCCTCGGGTTGCGGGTCCGCGTCGAGCAGGGCCCGTAGCGCCGCCTCGGCCTGG
>CBDTXT010000023.1:0-14712 GCA_965364465.1 uncultured Chromatiaceae bacterium | reverse complement strand
ATCGGTTCTCATCCTCCCCCGCCGGGGCGCTGGAGGGCTATTCCACCTTCTGGTGGAGGGGGGAGGATTCGAACCTCCGAAGGCTGAGCCGTCAGATTTACAGTCTGATCCCTTTGACCGCTCGGGAACCCCTCCAAAAAAGAGGCGGTATTCTCTGGCAACGCAGCCCCACTGTCAACTCCGACCGAAAACAATTCCGGTGCGCCCGCGACAATCCACCGCTATCGCTGTGGTAGCATGCGGCCCTTCGAGCGCGCCCAGACCCCGATCAAGGGGCCTGGCTGTCTGCCGTCAAACAAGTCACTAGTGAATCAGAGGGATTAGGACCAAGCCACTATGAAAGTCACCATATTCGGAAGCGGCTACGTCGGACTCGTCACCGGGGCCTGCCTCGCCGAGGTCGGCAACAAGGTCATGTGCGTCGACGTCGACCCCACCAAGATCGACCTCCTCAATAGCGGCGGCATACCGATCTTCGAGCCCGGCCTGACCGACATGGTCGCCCGTAACCGCGAGGCGGGGCGACTGCTGTTCACGACCGACCCGAAGGTCGGGGTGGAATTCGGCCAGATCCAGTTCATCGCGGTCGGCACGCCGCCGGACGAGGACGGTTCGGCCGACCTCCAGTACGTACTCGCCGTGGCCGCGTCGATCGCCGAGCACATGAGCGATTTCAAGATCGTGGTCGACAAGTCCACGGTGCCGGTCGGTACCGGCGACAAGGTGGCACAGAAAATCCGCGAAACGCTCGCCAAACGCGGCGCCGACATCGATTTCGACGTGGTCTCCAATCCCGAGTTTCTCAAGGAGGGGGCCGCGATCGCTGATTTCATGAAGCCCGACCGCATCGTGGTGGGCACAGAAAATCCTCGTTCCATCGAGGTGATGCGGCAATTGTACGCCCCTTTCAACCGCAATCACGAGCGCCTGCTGTTCATGGACATCCGTTCGGCGGAACTTACCAAGTACGCGGCCAATGCGATGCTGGCGACAAAAATCAGCTTCATGAACGAACTCTCCAATCTGGCCGAAATACTCGGTGCAGACATCGAAAAGGTGCGGATCGGGATCGGCTCGGACCCGCGCATCGGCTTCCAGTTCATCTATCCGGGCTGCGGATACGGCGGGTCCTGCTTCCCAAAGGACGTACAGGCCCTGGAAAAGACCGCTACCGACGTCGGCTACCAGCCCGCGCTGCTGCACGCGGTGGAGTCAGTGAACAAGCGACAGAAAGAGTTGCTGTTCAAGAAGATCAGTGAATATTTCGACGGCGACATCGCGAACAAGACCATCGCGTTGTGGGGCCTGGCGTTCAAGCCGAACACCGACGACATGCGGGCCGCGTCCAGCCGGACCCTGATGGAGGCCCTTTGGGATGCCGGCGCCCGTGTTCGCGCCTTCGACCCGGTCGCCCACGAAGAGGCTCAGCGCATCTACGGCGAACGCGACGACCTGGAAATTTGCGCCCAGGCCGAGGACGCGCTCGAGGGCGCGGACGCGCTCGCGGTGGTCACCGAGTGGATCGAGTTCCGCAGCCCCGATTTCGACAGGATCCGCAGCACTCTGCGCCACCCGGTCATATTCGACGGTCGCAACATCTACGACCCGAAGGCCGTCACCGCCGCAGGCCTCACCCACTTCAGCGTCGGCCGGCGCCCGATCAGGCCGGCCTGAGATCACAACGGCGCGCGACGCATACGCCGTGCGGCAGATCTCAATATTTACCACAAAAGTGATGGTTGATTGACAAACGTCAATGTAAGATTTGGCCGGCAAGTCATTGTATCAAAACAGCAAGGAAGGCTTTCCCAACCGCGCCGCGCGCGCCCAAGTCAGTCTTTCTGAGTCGGTTTCGACAGGCCCGTCGACGGATTACCGAGATCGGGCAGATGTGTGTAAGCACTCAATCGTTCGCAGAGAGGATAAAAAATGCGTCATTCCCTGAGGGCCTCGGTCGCCGCCTTTGCACTGGCGACCGCCATTTCCCATACCGCCGTTGCGGGCGTCCCCAAAGACCTCCCGTATCCGAGCGGCGACCTGACCGCCGAACAGATCATGGAGCAGGTCTATTTCGTCAACCATTTTTACGCATTCAACAACTACGCGATCACCAAGCAGGGGAAGGACATCACGGTGCTGGTGATCAAGGGCGAAGGCAAGAAACCGACGACCAACACGCTCGAACGCTATCTGAACAACGATTACAGCGATGGGGCAACGAAGGCACAGGACCTCGCGATCTTCCGCTCCGGCAAGCTCAAGGGCACCGGGATGCTGATCACCGACTACGAGGATGACAACAAGTCACAGTCGTACATGATCTGGCTGCCCGCGTTGCGCAAGATCCGGCGCTTCGCCGAACCCGCGCACGACGACGCCTGGGGTGGTTCCGACTTCACCTTCGGCGACGTGGCGCTGCGTAAGCCGTTCCACGAGACGCACGAGTTGCTGGGCAAGGAGACCTTCAACGACTGCCTCGGGTTCATCGAGGTCCCGGACAAGGAACAGACCCGTTACACCAAAGACCTTCCCAAGTCCGGCTCCTGCGACCACAAGGGCAAAGAAGTCTACAAGATCAAGAGCACGACCAAGTTCGAGAACTGGTGGTACGACGATCGCATCTCCTACATCGATGCGAAGACCTTCGCAGATTACCGCAGCGAGTACTCCAAGGGCGGCGAAATGGTCAAGGTGATCGACCGCGACTGGGTGCCACTGGGCAAGAGTGACGATCCACGCGCCGTGGGCTGGGGCTACTGGTACGGCAAGACGCTGGACACCGGCAACCAGACCTGGGCCGTGATTCCGAGCAACGTGAATCAGGTCGACCAGACCTACGACGACAACTGGTGGTCGGAATCGACGCTGCGCAAGATCAAGCGCTGATAAAGGCCAAGAAAAACGGAAAGATATCCAGCCGGGGACCAAGCCCCGGCTTCGAATAACGAAGCGCGCAAGACGCAGAGGGAGTCAACATGTTTACCAAGTCACCGCTAGGGCTCGCGATAGCCGCGCTAGTCGCTGCGCCCTTTTCCGCTCAGGCAGAGATCGACGTATCCGTCGAGCTGAAAAACGAGACGGCTTTCTACACGAAAGGCGGCCAGGTCACCGGACAGGCCAGGACCACGTTCGACAAACGCGACAACGACGCCGGCGACGTAATGAAGTTCGAGAACTCGGCCAGAATCTTCATTAACGGCGACATCGGCGAGAGCAGCAGTTGGCACGCCGAGCTACGCCCGGTCTGGGACGGGGCGGCTGTGAACCCCGACTACGAGTGGCACCGCAACTATACGCAGAACGACTATCTGCGCGAACTCTATTTCGACACCGGCCTGGGCGGATGGGACCTCCGCATTGGTAAGCAGCAAGTCGTTTGGGGAACGGCCGACGGTATCAAACTGCTCGACATCATCAACCCCACCGACTATCGCGAGCTGAACCAGAACGCGATGGAGGATTCGCGCATCCCGGTGTGGATGATCAACGCCGAGCGCTACATCGGCGACCGCGCAAACGTCCAGCTGATCATCTCGCAGGCCGAGACCAACAAGATACCCGGCCTGTGGACCCAGGACGACGGCTCCACCCGCAGCACCGTGTCCGCGTCGAACCAGTCGCCTACGGGCCTGGCGTTCACCGGCAATGGCGAGATCAAGGGCCAGGATCGCGACCACCCGTTCATCATGCAGGGCGTGGACGTCATCACCGGCGGCGTCAACGGCTTCTTCAACCTCGGCGCGGCCTTCGGCGCGGTCATCAACACCTTCGGCGGCGCCAACCCGCTGGGGCTGAATTTCATCGACCCGTTCGGGGGTCAGAACCCCGGCATGCCGGAATTCGCGACGGTCGACGGTTTCGTCAATACCCCGGCAAACATGCTACCGCCGGCTTGCCAGGGGGCCAACGGCGCAGTCTGCCTCGAGGCCTTCACCGAAGCCACCAACCAGAACGTGACCAACCTGATCGACGTCAACACGATGTCGCCGACCGTTGCCGGCTCCGGCTGGGACGTGTCCAAGCCGAACTCGGCCTGGGAACACTTCCCCAACGCGACGTTCGCGACATTCAACTCGATGCTCGGCATGACGACGCGCTACGAGCGCAAGTATGACGACGACTTCTGGCCATCGGACGCGAACTTCGGCGGACGGTTCCGCAGCTACTTCGACAACGGGCTGAACTACAGCTTCAACTATTTCTACGGTTACGACGCGAACCCCTCGTTGAACATGCACTGGGCAGACCCGAATACCGGTAAGAAACTGAAAGTCGACAAATTCGACACCGTTGCCGGCACGCAGGTCATCCAAATCCGTAACCCGGATACCGGCCAACTCTACGGCTCGAACGCCAGCTTCACCCCGGGCGCCTATGTCGGCGACACGCCGACCAACGTGACGGACGCGAACAACGGCGGTAACGCGGTGCTGGTGTTCGAGGAGGATCGCAATCGCATCCACAATATCGGCAGTTCTTTCGACTACGCGTTCGAGGCCGGCAGCCTGCCGGTGGTCCTGCGCGGCGAACTCCTGTATCAGAAGGACGTCATGCAGCCCGTGGTCGACCGCGGCGCATTGGCCAACGGCGACCTTGTCAACGCACTGAAGAGCGAGGAGGCCGACTTCTTCAAGTACGTGGTCGGCGCCGACGTCACCGTGCTGACCAACCTGCTGGTAAGCGGGCAGTTCATCCAGTTCCGCAACCTGGACTTCGTCGACGAGAAGTGCAACTTCACGACCCAGGGTCAGGCCACGGCGAGCTGTGCCAAGTATACAGGCGACCCGGCGACCATGAACGTCACCAACGGTCTGCGTAAAGGCTACAAGAACAAGGAGTTCTACTCGCTGTTCCTGTCCAAGCCCTTCGGAGCGAACCAGTTGGGCCGCGTCAACAACATCATCATCTACGAAGAGGGTGGTGGTTACTGGGATCGGCTGGATGCCGAGTACTCGCTGTCGGATCAGCTGATACTGACCGGCGAACTGAACTTCTACTGGGGCGACGAAGAAACCCTGTTCGGCCAGTTCGAGAACTCCTCGAACGTTCAGGTCGGCGTGAAGTACATCATCGAGTGATGACCGCATGAGCGGAACCTGAAAAAAGCGGCGTCCGGCCTTGCCGACGCCGCTTTTTTTAACAACAAATGTCGAGATATCTAGGGCAGAAGGATCATGAATACCAAAGAAAACCCCTGGGCAAACGCATACGCAGATTTCGTGCTGCGCTATCGCTGGCCGATCATCGTGTTGCTGATAGTCGGCACCGTCATCGCGGCGCTGCAGATCAAAAACCTCGATATCCGCAACGATCCGGATACGCTGCTGCCTTCGAGCAACCGCTACGTCGCCACGAACCTGTACGCCGAGCACAACTTCGGCATGGGCAATCTGATGGTGTTTGCGCTACGGGTGAAAGAAGGTGACATCTGGCAGCCCTGGTTCATCAACAAGATCCAGGAGATACACAACAGGCTCGAGGCCCTGCCGCATTCGCGCTCGGCCAATTTCATCGACATCGCCGCCCAGAAGATCAAGTACATGGGCACCGACGAGAACGGGCTGGTTTTCAAACGCCTGATACCGACCGAGGGCATCAGCGACGATGCGGAAGAGGCGGCGGAGCAACTCGCGTTCCTGCGCGAGGGCGTGAAGAACAATCCGGTCATGGCTCCGATGCTGGTGTCGATGTGGGACGCAGACGGCAACCGCTGCGCCTATGAGGACTACGACAAGGATCATTGTGTCGCGAAGGCCGCCTACGTCATCGCCGACTACACGGACGAGGTCAAGGAGATCTACCTGCCATGGGTGCGCGAAGTGCGCGCCATGATGGACGAGTACGGCCAGGATGAGCGGATCGAACTGCTGGTCGCAGGTGAGCCCTACTTCCTGGCCTGGATGCTGGCCGACCTGGTCAACAAATGGTGGCTGTTCGCCATCTCGATCGCGATCGTCATCGTGGTGTTGTGGCTGGAATTCCGCAACTGGCGCGGCGCGCTGCTGCCGCTGATCGGCGTCGGCATGACCATTGCGATGACCCTCGGCCTAATGGGCTTCACGGCCTTCAAGCTGACCACGATGATGGTGCTGACCCCGATGTTGCTGCTGGCGATCGGTATCGGGCACTCGGTACAGGTAACCCGGCGCTTCATGCTGGAGAACGGGCACAGCGGCGACCCGCAAGTGGCGGCGCGCGAGGCAATCAGACACACCATCGTCCCGGCAACGCTGTCCATCGTGACCGACATGGTGGGCTTCGCCACCCTGGCCACCGTGGACATCTCTTTCTACAAGGCCTATGCGTACTTCGGCATGTTCGGCATGCTCACGCTGTTGCTGACCACCACGACGCTGATCCCGCTGCTGCTGACGGTGTTCCCGCCATCGCAGCAATGCTGCCAGGCACAGGAAGGGCACGGTTGGGAGGTCGCGGTCGGCGGACTGCTGACCCGTATCGTCACCGGCCCTGGGAAATGGATCCCGATCGGCGTGGTGCTGCTGGTGATGGCCGGTTCGGTCTACTACACGAACCTGCTGAACTGGCGAGGCGACCCGGCCGACGCGATCAAGCTGGCCGAGGAAAACGACTATATGCCCGGCGTCGAAAAGGGCATCAACTACGCCCGCGCCGCGTTCAAGGGCAGCTCGCCGACCTGGAAGGACCTGGTGCAGTTGAACGAGATCATGCCGGGCGTGATTTCGGTCGCGATACCGATCCGCGGCAAGCAACCCAACCTCAGGGGCTGCATAGACGACTATTTCCCGGAGGAAATCTACGATATCGAGGATCGCGACGAGAAGCTCGCGGTGTGCGCCGAGTACAAAGAGAAAATGGGCTGTTGGGATGCCGAGCCCTGCGGTCCCCAGGGCATCTTCAACGACGTCGAGGTGCATACCGACATCGAGAAGTTCGAGAACTGGCTGCGCGAACACCCGTTCATCGGCTACACGGGCTCCTACACCCAGTATGTGCGGCTCGTGAACATGTTGCTGACCGCGGAGGTCGGCGAGGCAACGAAGCTTTCCGACCTGGCCGTACCGAACAAGGACTATCTGCTGGGCATCAACCCGGACGACGACCGCAGCCCGACCGAGATCGTGCAGATGTACAACGGTCTGCTCGAGGCGATGACCTCCTCCGGGGACATGGATTCCTTCGTCAATACCGAGAGCTGGAACGAAGGCGTGGTGCTCGGGTTCGTCAACACGATGGATCCGGTGGAGACCCACGAGGTCACGATGGACATCCAACAGTATATCGAGGAACACAAGAACGATCCGGGCTTCTCCAAGGTGAACTTCGGGCTGCGCAACGCAGATACCTCGGGCGATACCAATGAGTTGTCGGCCGAAGGGCCGGGCTATGTGCGCCCCGGCATTGGCGGATTCCTCGGGGCCACCGAGGCCACCCGCGAGGTGGCGATGGAGAACTGGCTGATCGGACCACTGCAGACGGCCTTGGCGATATTCATCATCGCCGCGTTGATGTTCCGCTCCGTGTTGGTTTCCGCGATGCTGGTCGTGACCCTGCTGATCACGCTGTTCGCTCAGTATGGGCTGGGTGGCTATTTCACGGCGGTGGAGAACTGGTCCGGCAACCTTGCCTTCCACCTGCTGGTCACCTTGTCGATCGCGATGGGTCTGGGCGTGGACTACGGGATATACATGGTGTCCCGCTTGCGCGAGGAGATGCAGGCGACCGGCGGCAACTGGCTGCAGGCACTGCGCAACACGCAGGACACCACCGGCTCCGCGGTCATCGTGTCAATCATCGTTCTGCTGGGTAGCTTCATCCCGCTGGTCGGTACGACGCTGGCCAACACCTGGGGTCTGAGCATTTACATCGGCTGGGCGCTGATCATCGACGTGTTCACCGCGTTGATGTTGCTGCCACTGATGGTGAAATGGTTCAGGCCTCGCTACGTGTTCGGCGACGACTGAGGACCTTGCCTGAAGCCCCTCCCCGATTCGCCCGGGGAGGGGTTCTTGTTTGCCGACAGGTCGCGCGCACGACAGACCGGGCGCTCGCGGGTCGGCGGCCCACCTCCAGACCGGCTCCTCAGGTTGCGGCGTGCAGCGCGTTCATCGCCTTCTGCATCTCGCCGGCCTGGATCGCCTCCCAGTGGCGCACCGCCTCGACGATACCCTGATCGATCGCAGCCTGATCCGCCTTACCGGGTCGGGCAAGCACATAGCCGACGACACCATCCCTATGGCCCGGGTGGCCGATACCGATGCGCAGCCGATGAAAGTCGCGACTACGCAGCGCTGACGTGATATCTCGCATGCCGTTGTGCCCTCCATGCCCACCACCGGTCTTGAGACGCATCACACCCGGCGCCAGATCCAGTTCATCATAGACCACGAGCAGCCGCTCCGGGTCGATGCGATAGAAGTTGCAGAATGCGGCCACGGAACGCCCGCTGTGGTTCATGTAGGTCATCGGCTTGAGCAGCCAGCAGTCGCCGACAGGACTGCGAAACCGTGCGACCTCACCTGAGAACTTGTTCTCCGGACGCAAGGTCGCGCCATACATGCGCGCCAAGGCATCGGCAAACCAAAAACCGGCGTTGTGGCGGGTCTCCGCATACTTGGCACCGGGATTTCCGAGGCCGACAATGCATTGAATGGCAGACAAGTACTTGCTCCGAATGAAAACGGCGGCACCAGGGCCGCCGTTGCGCGAGTCGAGCGGGCGATTCGCCCTCCAGACGACGGCTTACTCCTCCGCCGTCTCGCCCCCTTCTTCGCCTTCTTCCTCGGCGCCACCGCCGCCACGCGGCACATAGATCGACACGACCGCAGCATCGTGTTCTTCGGTATCGCCATGGCTGAAGGCCTCGAGCACGACGCCCTGCGGCAGCTTCAGGTCGCTCAGATGAACGATATCGCCGACGTCCATCGATCCGACATCGACCTCGATGTACTCGGGCAGATCCTTGGCCTCGCAGATGATCTCGACGTCGGTCATGGTGTGCGACACTTGGCCGCCCGCTTTGGCGCCGGGTGCCGTGTCCTCGTTGATGAAGTGCAGCGGAACATTCATCTTGATGCGGTCGCCCGCGGCGACTCGCAACAGGTCGAGATGGGTCACGAACGGCTTGGCGGGATGCCGCTGCAGATCCTTCAGCACGACCTTCTGCGTGCGGCCGTCCACCTTCACGGTCAGGATATGCGAGTAAAAGGACTCGTGCTCCAGATGCTGTATCAGCTCGTTATGCTTGGTGGCGAACATTTCCGGATCCTTACCACCCCCGTAGATGATCCCGGGTACCAGTCCCTCGCGACGCAGGCGGCGGCTCGCACCCTTCCCCTGATCGCTGCGGGACACTGCTTCGATTTCGTAGTTTTCCTGCATGTCTCGTCTCTCTCTTCAGACATAAAAACAAGCGTTCGGAGCCCGCGACCAGGCATGTCCCGAACGCAACCCTTGTTGGGGGCGTGCCCCCGGTCGGAGTCAGTCCACGAAAAGTGAACTGACCGATTCCTCATTGTTGATGCGGCGGATCGACTCGGCCAGCAGGCCGGCTATCGATAGCTGGCGGATCTTGCTGCAGGCCACCGCGTCTTCGCGCAGCGGAATGGTCGAAGTGACCACCAGTTCGTCCAGCTGCGAACCCTCGATGTTGGTCACGGCCGCTCCAGACAATACGGCGTGGGTACAATAGGCGACCACCTGGGCCGCGCCATGTTCCTTCAAGGCCCCCGCCGCCTTGCACAGGGTACCGGCTGTGTCCACCAGGTCGTCGACGAGCACACAGGTTCGGCCGCGTACGTCGCCAATGATGTTCATAATCTGGGCGACGTTCGCCTTGGGACGCCGCTTGTCTATAATCGCCAGATCGGCGTCGTCCAACCGCTTGGCGAGTGCCCGCGCCCTCACCACGCCGCCCACGTCGGGTGAGACCACCATCAACTTGGGGTACTTCTGACGCCAGATGTCCCCCAGCAGAATCGGCGACGCGTAGACATTGTCGACCGGGATATCGAAAAAGCCCTGAATCTGATCGGCATGCAAATCCATGGTCAGCACCCGGTCGGTCCCCGCGGTACCGATCATCTTCGCCGCCAGCCGGGCGGTGATCGGCACCCGCGCGGAACGCGGCCGGCGATCCTGGCGGGCATAGCCGAAATAGGGAATCACCGCGGTCACCCGGCGCACCGACGACCACCGCAGCGCGTCGATCATGACCAACAGCTCCATCAGGGTGTCGTTGGTCGGCTCGCAGGTCGGCTGCACCACGAATACGTCGCGTCCGCGCACGTTTTCCTGGATCTCGACCATGGTCTCGCCATCGCTGAACTGGCCGACGGAGGCCTTACCCAGCGGGATATCGAGGTAACTCGCAATGTCGGTCGACAACTGCGGGTTTGCGTTTCCCGAAAAGACCATGATGGCGCTGCTGGACACTGTAGACTCCCGTCAATACCGGCCGTTTGGGCCGGCGCTCATCCTAAATCTGCAGTTGCAGAGCCCCCCGCAACCCAGCCGCCCTCGTCTGACCGCAACACCCGCCTGCGCTGCGCGCCCCGGTCCAAGTTGCCCGGCCCTCATCCGACCGCAACCTGTACCTGGCGCAGACTGCTGCGCAGCCCTTCACTGTATTGGCTGGGGCGCCTGGATTCGAACCAGGGATGCCGGAGTCAAAGTCCGGTGCCTTAACCGCTTGGCCACGCCCCAAAATCTTCAGTAGAACCGCTCTCGAGCACCCTATCCAGCAGCGGCGAGCGGTTCAGCCCCTGCGTCACGAAACCCGTCACCCCCGGCGGCAACTCGCCGAGCAACGTCTCTGCCTCACTGCGGCCGGCGCAAGCCGCGAAGACGCAGGCGCCGGTCCCCGTCAGCCTGGCATCCAAATATTTATCAAGCCAATCAAAGGCTTGATTAACCTGCGGATAGCGCCGCCTGACCACCGGCAGGCAATCGTTGCGCTGCTCCCCGGCGAGAAAGTCGCGTATTGTGATTCTGGTGGAATTCCTTGTCAATTCGGGGTCTTGGAACACCTGCCCGGTGTCGATGTGGACGGGCGGCGTGAGCACCAGGTAAAGCGGCGTCGGGAGCACGATATCGCGCAGCCGCTCACCGACACCCTCGGCCCATGCGGCACGCCCATGGATGAACACCGGCACATCGGCGCCCAACTGCAGGCCGAGGCTCATCAGCCGGGTAGGGTCGAGTCGACAAGCCCACAGGCGGTTGAGCGCAACCAGCGCAGTCGCCGCGTCCGAGCTGCCGCCGCCGAGCCCGGCGCCGACAGGGATCCGTTTCTCGAGTCGGATGTCGGCCCCGAGTCGGGTCCCGCTCGCGCGCTGCAGCAGTCGCGCAGCCCGCACCACCAGATCGACATCCTCACCGATCCCGGGAACCTCGCCGATCCGCCTCAACCGCCCATCCGACCGCACGTCGAAGGTCAACTCGTCGCACAGATCGATGAACTGAAACACGGTTTGCAGCAAATGGTAACCGTCGGACCGGCGCCCGACGATGCGCAGCATCAGGTTCAGCTTGGCCGGCGCCGGCCAGGCGCTCGTCGGGGTCATTTCAGCTCGGCCTGCAGCCTCTCAAGCACCGTGCGGATCTTGTCGCTGTCCGGCCTGTGTAGCAACGCCTCGCGCCAGACGGCCTGGGCCTCGGCGCGCTCTCCACGCACCCAGAGCACCTCGCCGAGGTGGGCCGCGATCTCGTCGTCCTGATTGAGCTTCAGTGCCCGCCGAAGATAGACGACGGCCTGATCGAGCTCACCCTGGCGGTACAACACCCAGCCCATGCTGTCGAGGATCGCCGCGCTGTCCGGGCGCAGTTTGAGGGCTCGGGAGATCAGCTCAAAGGCCTCTTCGAGGCGTTCGTTTCGGTCGGCAAGCGTGTAACCCAGCGCATTCAACGCATCGACATTGTCCGGGTTCTCCGCGATGAGCTGCCTCAGGTCGCGCTCCATGGACTCGAAATCGCCCGACTCGACGACGAGCAGCGCGCGGTTGTATCGGAGGTCCTCGTTGTCCGGATAGGCCGCCAGCGCGGTCGCGTACAACGCCAGGGCCGCATCGCGGTCACCGTACTCCTGGAGGAGCTGGGTCTCCGCAATGTACAGGTCGGCGGCGCGACCCGGGTTGGCGATACGCGCCTGCTGCAAGGCCTCACGTGCATCCGCCAGGCGCCCAGTGCGCGCCTGGATCTCGGCCATGCGCATGACCGCATCGATCTTCAGTTCGCCGTCCTGGACAGTGCGAAACAGCCCGATCGCAAGATCGTCGTTGCCATTCTGTTCCTCGATCTGGGCGAGATAATAGCTGGCCTCGTCGCGCCGATCCGGATCGCCACGCAGCTCCTGCCACAAGCGTCGCGCCTCGCTCCACTGCTCCTGTTGCGTGGCCAGCATCGCATAACCGAAAACCAGTTCATCGTCGTCGGGCTGAAGCCGGGTCAGGCTGCGAAACTGCCCGAGCGCGGCCGGGTAGTCGCCCGCATCGACCAGCATTCGCGCATAGGTCGTACGCAGCAGGACGCTGTCCGAGTCGCGCCGCACACTGCTGTTGAGGAAGTCGAGCGCCTCATCGCGCCGATTCTGGGCGACCAGGACACGGGCGAGCAAAACCCGTGGCTGTTGCCAGTCGGGGTCAACCGCGACGACCTGCCTCAGGCGGGTCTCAGCCTCGGAAAACCGGCGATGCGCCGCCTCGAGCACTGCCAGCGCGTAAAGCGAGCGCACGTCGTCCCGGTGACGCTCGTGCAAGCCGAGCATCAGCTGCTCCGCACCCGCGCGGTCGCTTTCCACGCTGAGCGCCCCCGCTGCCTGCAGAAAGCCGTCGAGCTCGCGCGCTTCGGCAATCCGGACCAGCGCATCGAGCTGTTGCCCGGCCTCGTCCAGCTGCTGGTTGCGCAGGAACAGCACCGCCGCCAGCTGCCGCGCGGTGATGTCGTTCGGGGCGAGCTCGACCCAACGGCGCACAGCGGTCAGGCCACCCTGATAATCACGCAGGTGCAGTGCGATGCGGGTCGCACGCTCCGCGGCATAGGCGTCGTGGCCCAGGATCGCGGCATGCATGTAGTGGGTCTGCGCGATGCGCAGGTCGCCGCGGTGGGCCCCGATTTCACCGACCAGGTAGCTGTATACCAGGTCTTCGTCCAGCTCGCGCTGAACGGGCTTCGGTTCCGGGAACGGCAGAACGGGCTCGGTCGTCGAGGCCTGTCCGTCTGCGGCCGGTGCCTGTCTCTGCTTGACGCTCTGACAACCCTGGACGGCAAGCAAAGACACCAGGCCCAGGCAGATGATCGGATTATTCACAGCGCGTAGAGTAACGGATCAGGGTGCATGCGGAAACGCCCCTTGCACTGGCCGGACCTGCGCCACGCTGCTCAGTACGGCTTGCATTCAACCCATTGATATCTCAAAATTTCCGTTTACGGCCCATCGAAAACCCGGTTTCCATGCCCCTGCTCGTCATCGGACTCAACCACACGACGGCCCCGATCAGCATCCGTGAACGGGTAACGTTCGGCCCGGATATCATCGTGGCCGCGCTGCGCAACCTGACCGAGCAACCGGGTGTGCACGAGGCTGTGATCCTGTCCACTTGCAACCGTACCGAGGTCTATTGCTCCGCGGAAACCGACGCGATCGAGTCGACCCGCGACTGGCTGGCCGGGTTCCACGGCCTCGCGGTCGAGGACATCGCGCCCTACATGTATAGCCGGGAAGGCCGTGACGTGATCGAGCACCTGCTGAGCGTCGCCAGCGGACTTGATTCGCTGATCCTCGGCGAACCGCAGATCCTGGGCCAGGTGAAAAACGCGTTCCAGACGGCCAATGACGCGGGCCGGACCGGAAAGTTGCTCACCCGCCTCTTCCAGCATGCGTTCGGTACCGCGAAGCAGGTCAGAACGGACACCGCAATCGGCGACAGCCCGGTTTCGGTCGCATTCGCCGCCGTCAGCCTGGCACGACAGATCTTCGCCGAGCTTTCGGAACAGACCGCGATGCTGATCGGCGCGGGCGAAACCGTCGAGCTGGCGGCACGCCACCTGGTGCAGAACGGCATCGGGCGGCTCATCGTCGCCAACCGCACCATCTCCCGCGCCCAGGAACTGGCGCAGCAGTTCGATGCCTACGCGATCAGCCTGACCGAGATTTCGGCGCATCTGCCGGAGGCGGACATCGTGATCGCCTCTACCGCGAGCCCGGTCCCGATCCTCGGCAAGGGAACGGTCGAGAGTGCGCTGAAGCGCCGCCGACATCGTCCGGTCTTCATGGTCGACATTGCGGTGCCGCGCGACATCGAGGCCGAGGTCTCGGATCTTGAGGACGTTTACCTCTATACGGTCGACGACCTGGACGAAGTCATTCAGAGCAACCTGCGCTCGCGCCAGGATGCCGCGGAACAGGCACGCGAGATCATTACGTTCCAAGCCGACGAGTTCATCGCCTGGATGCGCTCGCTGGACGCGGTTGGGCTGATACAGGACTACCGGCGGCAGGCCGGAGAGATTCGGGACGAGGTGCTGGGCAAGGCGCAACGCATGCTCGAAGCCGGCAAACCGCCTGAAGACGCGCTGAGTTTCCTCGCCCAGACACTGACCAACAAACTGCTACACGCACCCAGCACCCAGCTTCGCGAGGCGTGCAGCAATGGACAACACGAGCTGCTCGAGGCGGCCAACGCGCTGTTTCAGCTCGGCCATGGCCGATCGGGCAACGATTAGGCGACCGGTCGC
>CBDTXT010000022.1:0-14737 GCA_965364465.1 uncultured Chromatiaceae bacterium | reverse complement strand
GCAGCAGTCCGCGCTCTCTCACCGGCACCGGACCCAGGTGGCGCTCCTAGCAGCGTGGCGGGCGTGACTCGAGCAGGGAGGGGAGGCTCAGCTCTTCGTTCAGGTGTGCCTGGACTTCGGCCAGCCGGCCGGCTGGGATCCAGCCCTGCATCGCGGCGAGCGGTCCACGGGTGCGCGCGGCACCATGCAGGCTCACATAGGGCTCGGCCGCCTCGAGCAGCTGCCGGGCGCGCAACAATTGACGCCGGTTGGTGCTCGACCAGTTGGCGAGTCTGCCGTGCAGCCGCTCGCAGTCTTTCTCCAGCTCCTTGCGGCGCGCCTGCAGCTCACCGCGCAGTGCGCTGGGATTGTCGTTGAAGCTCTCCGGGATCGCCAGGGGTTGATAGGCTGCGGCATGCAGCACGCTGTCGAGTATTGCCTCATCCTCGCGTCGCCCGGCGATCAGGACCCGCCGCGTGTCGCCGTCGCCGGCGACATTCAGAACCAAATGGTTTGACAGTGCGAGCACATCGCGCAGGCGCGACAGATTGGGCGCCGGCAGCGTGCCGATGCGCATGTCCAGGTGCTCATGCGTGGCCTGCAGTCGGCCCAGGTCGACATCAAGGTCCGCAAAGTCCTCGAGCGATTTTTCCATTTGATGCAGATCGCGGAACTGGTCCTCGATGCGGTGCAATGCCTCGTCACAGGGAGAGCACTGCTGCCAGGCCTCGGTCAACCATTGGTCGATCTCGATGAGCTGATCCCGGCGCAGGACCAGCAGCGGCGTATCCTGGCCGTCCGGCGGCAGCTCGCCGAGTAGGCCGACCAGCCGGTCGAGGTGGCCCCAGGCGCGGCGGATACGGGTCCGGAAGGTCGCGCCGGGTATCTCCGGCAGTTCGGACTCGAGAAGCGGGCGTTCGTCGGGGGCGAAGGCCTCCAGCTCAGCCAGCACCAGGCTTGCACGCGGCAGGTCCTCGCGCATCAGTTTCAGCGTGATGTGCCGCATGTCGTAGCCAGCGCGGATCATGCGGCCGCCTCGTTGAGCGGTTCGATTGCGGCGCGCAGCAGATCGTCGCTGACACCGCGCACGCGCGCATGCACGATTGCATACAGTCTGGTGATCTCGCCATAGCGCAGTACCAGATAGGCGAGCACGCTGGTCAGTGCCGACGGGCTGCGGCGCATCGCACGTCGCGCATGGGCGAACAGGTCGTTACGCATCGCGGCCTCGATCAGCGTGATCTGCCCCGGCATGTCGCCTTCGCTCAGCAAATTGGTCGGGAGCGTCCGCAGTGCATCCTCCAGCGTTTCGCTCTGTAGCATCTGCTGCAGCACGGCGCGGTTCAGCACACGGCCGCCGTCGATCGCGAGGTAAAGAATCTCGCTCGGCTGCAGCTGGTAGTTGAAGCGATATCGCAGACTCCAGACCAGGTTGTGGCGGTCGACGATGCGGCCGATCAGATCCAGGGTCTCGCTGCGATCGTGGCCGGACAGCTGCTGCGCACGGTTAATCAGGTCGCTGTAGAAGCGCTGGTCCAGCGTGGCGTCGAGCAGGAACGGGTCCGGGCGCTCCTCGTATTGGCGCAGTGCCTGGTCGGCGAGGCGCTGGTAGCGTGTCTTCTGCAACTGACGCAACAGCTCCGGGACGCTGTCGGTGTTCAGCAGCTCATCGTGACTGAGGCTCAGAAAGCCTGGCAGCTTGAACAGGCTGCGCTCGATCTCCTCGTTGGGCAGCTGGCCGATCTTGCCGCGCACCAGGGCCTTGATGTTCAGCAGTTCGTAGCGGCTGGCCCACTGGGTGAGCAGGCGCCGCGCAGGTCCCTCCAGCGGACGCAGCAGTGCACTCAGCTCGTCCAGCCAGGTCTGCATCAGCGCGCGCTCGAAGGCGGCGAGACGCGCCGCCTCGTTGCCGCCCGTCACCTCCGCATAGCCGGTGGTGGCGGCCAACTCATCCAGCGGGAGCTCCAGCAGTCCGTCGAGTCCGTCGCGCCCGAGCAGGTTGGCGGTCATAATCGCCAGGCGGGTGCGCAGGTAGGCCTGGTCGGCGAGCCGGTTCAAGGCTGTCTGGCGTCGTTCTGGCCGAGCAGTGCGCGAAATGCGGCCTCGAGCGCGGCCTCTTCGTGCGTTTCCGCGGCATCCCGCAGTTGGCCGAGCCGCTCCTGGAAGCGCCGTTCCATCTCGGCCACGGTCTGTTGGGCGCGCTGGTCCGACTTTTCCAGAAACGCCGCGTGCAGTTCCGGCACGCGTGCCTCGAAGCGCTCTTCTTGCTGGCGGGCCTCGTGAAGCGTCGTTTGCACCAGACGTTCGCTGTCTGCCTGCGCCTTCTCGGCCAGCTCACTGGCAGCGGCTTCGGCCGCCAGCAGGCGTTTCAGGGTGTCTTCCACGGTTGGATTCGCTCATGTACTACGTAAGCAGGCAGAGTATTAGTGTAGTCGGCCGGGTCGTCGCACGTCACGCCGATGGGACCTTCAGTTGACCTGCATCATGGCCGTGCCCAACGATCAGCCGTCATCGGGCGACAGCAGCAATGCGAGCGCGGCCCGGCGGTCCTCGGCGAGCAGGATGTTGTAGGTGCGGCAGGCGGCAGCATTGTCCATGACCTCGAAGCCGATGCCGAGATCCATCAGGGCCGTGAAGGCCGCCGGGTCCGGGAACAGCTGCGTCTCGCCGGTGCCGATGATCAGCACCTCCGGCCGATGTTCGAGGATAGGCTGGAGATCGGCCGCGCGCAGTGCCTGCACGTTTTCTGGTTGCCAGTCGGCAAGCAGTCGGTGAGGCAGTACGATCAGACTGCGGGTGAACCATCGCTCCTTGATCTGCACCCTGCCGGGCTCGTAGCTCTTGATGGCGTTGACGCCGCTCGCGTTGTCGAGGGCCATTTTCATCGGCATTGTCCTGGATTGGGCCGGCGCCGATAGGGAGTCGGCGCTGACAAGCTAATCGACTAATTTCATTGACATTTTAAACGCCATTCCTGTAGCTTACGACGTTTGATTTTCGCCCCGTCCCGCGCCCGAGGTCCACCCGTGTCGTCCCCCGAAATGGAAGATTTCCCCAGAATCAAACGGTTGCCGCCGTATGTGTTCGCGATCGTCAACGATTTGAAGGCGGCGGCACGAGCGCGTGGCGAGGACATCATCGACTTCGGCATGGGCAACCCTGACCAGCCCACGCCGAAGCACATCGTCGACAAGCTGGTCGAGGCGGCCCAGCGCAACGGCACTCACCGCTACTCCGTGTCGCGCGGTATCCCGCGCCTGCGGCGGGCGATCTGCAACTGGTACAAGGACCAGTACGATGTCAGTCTGGACCCGGATACGCAGGCCATCGTCACGATCGGTTCCAAAGAGGGCCTGGCGCATCTGGCACTCGCCTGCATGGGGCCGGGCGATTCGGTTCTGGTGCCGAATCCCGCATACCCGATCCACCCCTATGGCTTCATCATCGCCGGCGCGGATGTGCGCCACGTGCCGATGACGCCGGAACACGATTTCTTCGAGGAACTGCACAAGGCAATCGACGAATCCTGGCCGCGGCCCAAGATGCTCGTGGTCAACTTCCCGAGCAACCCGACGGCCGAGTGCGTCGATCTGGACTTCTTCGAGCGCATCATCGAGATTGCGCGCGCCAACAACATCTGGGTAATCCATGATCTGGCGTACGCGGCGATTGCCTTCGATGGCTACAAGGCGCCCTCGATACTCCAGGTGCGTGGCGCTGAAGAGATCGCGGTCGAGTTCTACTCGATGTCAAAGACCTACAGCATGCCGGGCTGGAGGGTGGGTTTCATGGTGGGAAACAAGACGCTGGTGGCGGCGCTGGCCAAGATAAAGTCTTATCTCGACTACGGCATGTTCACGCCGATCCAGGTTGCCGCGATCGCCGCACTCGAAGGCCCCCAGGACTGCGTCGATGAGATCCGTGAAAGGTATCAGCGGCGTCGCGACGTTTTGTGTGACGGTCTCAACGCGATGGGGTGGACGGTGAAGAAACCGAAGGCGACGATGTTCGTCTGGGCGCCGATTCCCGCGCCGTACAAACAGATGGGGTCCCTGGAGTTCTCGAAAAAACTCTTGCGCGAAGCGAGAGTTGCCGCGGCACCCGGCATCGGCTTCGGTTCTTACGGTGATGATCATGTCCGCTTTGGGCTGATTGAGAATGAACACCGCACGCGCCAGGCACTGCGCGGCATAAAGGAGATGTTCCGCCGCGATGGCGTGATCAATCTGCCGGAGTGATCGTGCCCTCCGGCTCGCTACATATTTTGGAGACTGCTTGGTGAATCCTGTCAAAGTCGGCCTGTTGGGCCTCGGTACCGTGGGTGGGGGCACACTCAACGTGCTGGTGAGAAATGCGGCGGAGATCGCTCGTCGGGCGGGTCGCGGGATCGTGGTCGCGCACGCTGCGGCACGTGCCTACGACGCGGCCGGGCTCGCCGGGCTGGATTCGCTGGAGGTGGTCGACGACGCCTTCGCCGTGGTGGACAACCCGGAGATAGACATTGTCGTGGAATTGATCGGAGGCTACTCACCTGCCCGGGAGCTGGTACTCAAGGCCATTGAGAACGGCAAGCACGTGGTTACCGCCAACAAGGCGCTGATCGCGCTGCATGGCAACGAGATATTCGAGGCTGCGCAGAACAGGGGCGTGACCGTCGCGTTCGAGGCGGCGGTGGCTGGCGGCATCCCGATCATCAAGTCGTTGCGCGAAGGGCTGGCGGCGAACCACATCGATTGGATCGCCGGGATCATCAACGGCACAGGCAATTTCATCCTGACCGAGATGAAGGAAAAGGGTCGTGACTTTGCCGATGTGCTGTCCGAGGCGCAGGCGCTCGGCTATGCCGAGGCCGATCCGACATTCGACGTCGAGGGTATCGATGCCGCCCACAAGCTAACGATCCTGGCGTCGCTGGCGTTCGGCATCCCGCTGCAGTTCGACAGCTGCTACACGGAAGGTATCAGCCGCATCGAGCCGCTGGACGTCACCTATGCCGAGCAGTTTGGCTACTGCATCAAGCACCTGGGCGTGACACGGCGCACCGACCGGGGCGTCGAGTTGCGCGTGCATCCGACGTTGATCCCGAAACGTCAGTTGCTCGCGAACGTCGATGGCGTCATGAACGCGGTGCTGGTCAAAGGCGATGCGGTGGGGCCCACGTTGTACTATGGGGCCGGCGCAGGGTCGCTGCCGACCGCTTCGGCAGTGGTCGCCGACATCATCGACGTGACGCGCACGCTGACGACCGACCCCGAGAACAGGGTACCCCACCTCGCGTTCCAGCCCGGCGAGCTGTCTGACCTGCCGGTATTGCCGATGGACGAGGTCGAGACGGCGTACTATCTGCGTATGCGGGCCGTCGACAAGCCGGGCGTGGTGGCCGGGGTGGCCGGCATCCTCGCCGATGCCGGCATCAGCATCGAGGCGATGCAGCAGAAGGAGCCGCTCGAGGGCGAAACCGAGGTGCCGCTGGTGATGTTGACCGACCGGGTGCGCGAGCGGCAGATGAACGAGGCAATCGGCAGGATCGAGGCGTTGGATACCATACGCGCCACGGTGACCAAGATTCGCGTCGAGAGCCTCGCTTGACTGCACCGCACGCGCCCAGCGGCGCGACGCCCGTGATCAATCATTGACAGTTTTGCCAGAGACACAGACATGCCTTTCAGACCGCGTTATACCGGACTCATCGACAAGTACCGCGATCGCCTGCCGGTGCATGATGACACCCGCATTATCAGTCTGGGCGAGGGCAACACCCCGCTCATTCGCCTGAACAACATCCCACGGACGCTCGGCAAAGACGTGGATATCTACGTCAAGTATGAGGGACTCAACCCGACCGGCTCGTTCAAGGATCGTGGTATGACCATGGCGGTGACCAAGGCGGTCGAAGAGGGCAGCCGGGCGATCATCTGTGCTTCGACCGGCAACACCTCGGCCGCGGCGGCAGCCTATGCGGCCCGTGCCGGCATCACCGCCTTCGTGCTGATCCCGGATGGGAAGATTGCGATGGGCAAACTGGCGCAGGCGATGATGTATGGAGCGGTCACGATCCAGATCCGCGGCAATTTCGACGACGGGATGCAGTTGGTTAAGGAGATGGTCGAGCACGCGCCCGTGACCATCGTGAACTCGATCAATCCGTATCGGCTGCAGGGGCAGAAGACGGCAGCCTTCGAGATCATCGAGGAACTCGGTCGGGCACCGGACTATCATTGTCTGCCGGTCGGGAATGCGGGCAATATCACCGCGCACTGGATAGGCTACAGCGAATATGCCCATCAGTCGGGCGACGTGGTCACCGAGGCCTGCAGCAGTTGCGATGGCCATTGCCCGTATGGCGGAGGTGGCATCGTCGGCAGTCGGCCGACCATGATCGGATACCAGGCGTCGGGTGCTGCGCCGTTCATGCGCGGTGGCCCGGTCGCGTCGCCCGACACCGTGGCGACCGCGATCCGGATAGGTAACCCGCAGTCCTGGGACAATGCCTGGACCGTCCACAGGGAGTCCGGCGGCTGGTTCGACGAGTGCAGCGACGAGGAGATCCTCGCCGCGCAGAAACTGCTGGCCGAGCATGAGGGCATATTCTGCGAACCGGCCTCGGCCGCGTCGCTGGCCGGCGCGATCCGCGACGTTGGGAACGGGAAGATCCCGCAGGGCAGCAGCATCGTGTGTACGCTTACCGGCAACGGGCTGAAGGATCCTGATACCGCGATCAGGCAGTCGACCGCACCCGTGATCACCACCGAGGCGAGGCTGGACGATGTCAAAAAGGCGATCCTGGACAACATGGCGAGCTAGCCGGCCCGGTGCGCCTGGTCTTCGGTGCATCCACCCGAACCGCGCGACTTGATCTGCCATCTCCTGGTTCCGGGCCTGTTCGACGCGGCGCCGCAGCGCGACACAGCGCCGGCGATCCCGCGCCTTTCAAATCTCGAGAGGCTGTTGGCAAGGGCCGACCGCGAGGCAGGCGCCATCGGTTACGCCGCGACGGCAATGGCGTTGTTCGGTCAGCCGGCCGAGCCGGGGACCGACCCGCCAACGGCGCCCTTGTGTCTTGCACAAGAGACGCAAACGACCCCGGACGGCTGGTGGATGCATGCGGACCCGGTGCACCTGCGGCCGGATCAGGATCGCCTGATCCTGTTCGACGGTGATGCGCTCGACATCAGTGCGTCGGAGGCGGCCGACTGTACTGCCGCGTTCAATGCACACTTTTCCGCGGACGGGCTCGAACTGCACGCCGTGAGGCCTGACCGCTGGTATCTGAGGCTTTCCGCGCCACCCGGGGTAACGACGTCGGCACTGGCCGAGGTGACCGGCCGGAATATCGATCGATTCCTGCCCCGGGGGGACCGACAGACCTATTGGCGCCAGCTGATGAACGAAGTGCAGATGCTGTTTCATCCTCTCGACATCAATCAACAGAGGGAACGGCGCGGCGTGCCTGCGATCAGCGGGCTTTGGCTCAGCGGCGCCGGGCGGCTGCCTGCGCGCGGTGCGACCGCGATCTGCGAGACCCACGGCAGCGACCTGTTGATATCGGCGCTGGCGGGCAACGCGAACGTGCTGGGTAACGACCAACTGTACCTTGAACTCGCGCCCTGGCACGGGTTGCTGCGGGCCGATGTCGGATGCTGGCTCAGTGCGCTGCAGGGTCTCGAGCAGACCCTCGCGGACTGCACGAAGTCGTGCCCGGAGTGTCGGGTCTACCCCTGTAACGGCGTGAGCTATCATTGGCGGCCGGGGATGCGGCGGCGGCTCTGGCGCCGGGTCCGGCCGTTTGCCGAGTACCGCTGAGCGGGGGCGCTCAGACCTTGTAGAAGTCGCGGTACCAGCTGACGAAATTCGCGATGCCTCGCTCGACCGAGGTGGCCGGCATGTAATCGAAGTCGGTAACCAGGTCGTCCACGTTCGCATAGGTATCGGGCACGTCGCCCGGCTGCAGCGGCAGCAGTTCCTTTTCCGCCTGCCTGTCGAGACACTTTTCGAGCGTCTCTATATAGTGCATCAGCTCGACGGGTTGGTTGTTGCCGATGTTGTACAGGCGGTAAGGCGCACGGCTGGTCGCCGAGTCCGGCCGGTCGCCGTTCCAGTCCGGATTGGGCGCTGCGGGCCGGTCAAGTACGCGGACCACACCCTCGACGATGTCATCGATATATGTGAAATCACGGCGGTGCTTGCCGTAATTGAACACCGGAATGGGTTCGCCGGCGAGGATGTTCCTGGTGAATTTGAACAGCGCCATGTCGGGGCGTCCCCAGGGGCCGTAGACGGTGAAAAAGCGCAGGCCGGTGGTCGGAATCTCGTACAGGTGGCTGTAGGTGTGGGCCATCAGCTCGTTTGCCTTCTTGGTCGCCGCGTACAGGCTCACCGGGTGGTCGACGTTGTCGTGCACCGAAAAGGGCATGTTGGTGTTGGAGCCGTAGACCGAGCTCGAGGACGCATACACCAGGTGTTCGACGGCGTGCTTTCGGCAGCCCTGCAGGATGTTGCCGAACCCGACCAGGTTGCTGTCCACATAGGCGTCGGGGTTCTCGATCGAGTAGCGCACGCCGGCCTGTGCGGCGAGGTTGACCACGCGCTGCGGCTCATGCCTCGCGAAGGTCTCGTTCATTGCGTCCCGGTCCTCGATCCGGGCGCGGATCTCGGTGAAGCCGTCGTAAGCCAGCGTGCGCGCCAGGCGCGCCTCTTTCAGCGACACGTCATAGTAGGGATCGAGACAATCGACACCGATGACCTCGTCGCCGCGCGCCAGCAGGCGCAGTGAAAGCGCCGAACCGATGAACCCCGCGCTTCCCGTTATCAATACTCGCATTGGGCAGTTTCCCTATTCGTCGCGGGGCTGGCCCGCTACAGTCGGCCGTCTGTCGCAGCGCTCGGGAAAAGGTACTTGACGTCGAACAGCACGGCGCCAGGCACTCCGAACGCGCGGGTCTGATCGACACCGAGTTCGGCAAACTCGCGATGCGCGACGGCCAGGATGATCGCGTCGTAAGTACCGGTTTCCGGGGCTGAAGTTGGCTTTATGCCGTACTCGTGGTGAGCCTCGGCGGCGCTGACCCAGGGATCCCAGACGTCGACCCGAATGCCGTAACTCTGGAGTTCCTCGATGATATCGATGACGCGTGTATTGCGCAGATCGGGACAGTTTTCCTTGAACGCGAGCCCCATCATCAGCGCACGACCGCCATTCACCCTGAGGCCGCGGTTGAGCATCAGCTTCACGACGCGGCCCGCGACATGCGACCCCATGCCGTCATTGATGCGCCGGCCGGCGAGGATCATCGCCGGATGGTAGCCGATTGCCTGCGCCTTATGCGTCAGGTAGTAGGGGTCGACGCCGATGCAGTGCCCACCGACAAGACCCGGTCGGAAGGGCAGGAAGTTCCATTTGGTTCCGGCGGCCCTGAGTACCTCCTCGGTGTCTATCCCGAGTTTCCCGAAAATCAGCGAGAGCTCGTTGATCAGTGCGATATTGACATCTCGCTGCGTATTCTCGATGACCTTGGCCGCCTCGGCGACCTTGATGCTGCTCGCCTTGTGGGTGCCAGCCACGATGATGCTCGCATAGAGCGCGTCGACAAAATCGGCAACCTCCGGCGTCGAGCCGGAGGTCACCTTCTTGATCGAGGTCACACGGTGCTCCCGGTCGCCGGGATTTATCCGCTCCGGGCTGTAACCCGCGAAGAAATCACGGTTGAATTTGAGCCCGGAGACCTGTTCTATCACAGGAATGCAGTCATCCTCCGTGGCGCCCGGGTAGACGGTGGATTCGTAGATCACGACATCGCCGCTGCCGATCACCTGGCCGACTGTGCGGCTGGCCGAGATCAGTGGTCTCAGATCGGGGCTTTTGTACTCGTCGATCGGCGTCGGTACCGTGACTATGAAGACATTGCTGTCACGCAGGTCGTCCAGCTGGTCGGTGTAGGTCATCGAGATTCCGGCCAGCTCGGCGGGCTCGACTTCTAAAGAACTGTCCTTCCCTTGCCGCAATTCAGTAATACGCGCGACATTGATATCGTAGCCGACTACCGGGAACCTTTTCGCGAGCTCCACAGCGAGCGGCAGACCCACATACCCGAGTCCGATGACGGTGATCTTTGCGTCTTTGATGTCCATTGAGGAGAAATACCTTCCTAAATCCTGCGCCCGGTCGATGCGGTCCGAGCGGCGGATGATACCCCGCCTCGTATCACGAGGCGAGACGGTCTCTTCGCAGGGTTGAGCCAATGACGAAAATTTCGATTATTCAGTTGATAAACAAGATTCGGTTTGCGAGTCTCTGCGCGCCCAACCATGTTGAGGACACTCTGCGCCCATGATGATCCGCCTGTTCGGCCACTATGTGTCCAAGCTCTACCTCCTGCTCGGGAGTGTGGAGTTCTTGGTCGCGTTTTGTTCGCTGCTGGCCGGCTATTACATGCGGTTTTCGCATCGCGGGTCGGTTTTCGCCGAGGCCCCGGAGGCGCTGGGCTACACGGCGCTCGCGTATGCGGTATCGATGGTCATTTCGATGATATCGGTGGGTATGTACCAGCGCGGTCTCCCCTTCAGCGCGGGCCTGCTGGTGCGGATCGGTTTGAGCTTTCTGATTGCCAGCGTCGCGATGAGCGTGGTGTTCTACCTGTTTCCCGAGCTGGTGGTTTGGCGCGGCGTCATGGCCTACGCGATGCTTTTTACCTTCGTGGGCGTGATCGGTCTGCGCAGCCTTTTCGCTCGTCTCACCGAGAGTGTGACGCAGTCAACCAATGTGCTCGTGCTCGGCACCGGGCGCCAGGCCAGGATGATCGCCGAACTCGAACCGCAACAGCCCGGCTTCCGTGTGGCGGGTTATGTGCAGGTCAACGAACGGGAGGTCGAGATCCCCAGCCACCGCTGGCTCGCGCACGACCGTCGCCTCATCGACATGGTCCTCGATCACCAGGTCGACGAGATCGTCGTAGCGCCGGATGACCGCCGGCTGCGTCTGCCGGTCGACGAGATCCTCGATTGCAAGATGTCGGGCACGATGGTGCTGGATCTGCTCAGTTTCTTCGAAAAGGAGACTTCACGCATCAAGCTCGACGTACTGCACCCGAGCTGGATTTTCTTTTCCGAGGGTTTTCGTCTGACGGGTTTGGCCCAGAAGCGTGTCCTGGACCTGCTCGCGAGCACAACCATCCTGCTACTGACTTGGCCGCTGATGCTGCTCGTGGCGCTCGCAATCCTGGTCGAGAGCAAGGGCCGGGGTCCGATACTGTTCCATCAGACCCGCGTCGGACTCGATGGGGAGACGTTTCGTGTGCACAAGTTTCGCAGCATGCGGACCGATGCGGAGGCCGACGGCGTCGCGCGCTGGGCCAGTAAGGACGACGACAGAATCACCCGGGTCGGTGCGCTCATCCGCAAGACCCGGCTTGATGAACTCCCCCAGGTGTTCAACGTGCTGCTTGGGCAGATGAGCCTTGTCGGGCCCAGACCCGAGCGGCCGGAGTTCGTCGAAGAGCTCCAGAAGGAGATCCCTTTCTACAGGGAAAGGCACCGCGTCAAGCCCGGCCTGACGGGTTGGGCACAGTTGTCTTATCCGTACGGGGCGACCACGGAAGACGCACGCAACAAGCTCGAATACGACCTGTACTATGTGAAGAACGCCAGTGTATTCCTCGATCTGATCATACTGCTAGAGACTGTCGAGGTCGTCCTCTGGGGAAAGGGTGCGCACTAGTCGTCACCACCGAATGATTTGCCCCGCGCTTCGCATCGGAGCACGCTGCATCCAATGACCGAACAACTCGCCTTCGTGGGCTATGGCTTGGCGGGTGTCGCCTACGGCTTTCTGCTCCTGCTCTTGTTGACCGGCTGGCGGGCCCGTTTCCAGGGCTCTCAGCTGATGCTGGCGGTCGCCAGTTCCATGCTCTGGAGTCTGACCGCGGCCACAGAGGCCCACTGGGGGATTCCGGGTCTCGAGCTGGTTTGGGCCGCCGAGGTGGTGCGCAACCTGTTGTGGATATTTTTCCTGCTGCACCTGCTAAGGCCCTTTGCCCAGGGAAGCCCGCAGTACTCTCGCATGCTCGGCTACGTGCGCATCGGCTGTCTGCTCCTGGGTCTGCTCATGCTGGTCCTGCTGGTCGACCTCCGGCAGCTCAGCGACTTGCTGAGCCCATCGGAGGTGCAGCGTGAGTTCTCCCTGACCGGACAGTTGCTCTATGCAGTGCTCGGTATGGCATTGGTCGAACAGCTTTTCCGCAACACGCCGGTCGAACAGCGCTGGGGTATCAAGCATATGTGCTTCGGTCTGGGTGCGCTGTTTGCATTCGACTTCTACCTTTATACCGACGCGCTGTTGTTCCAGCGCCTGGACGATACGATCTGGTCGGCGCGCGGGTTTATCCACTGCATCGCGATCCCGCTGATCGCGATCACCGCGGCGCGCAACCCGGACTGGAGCCTGCAGGTCTTCCTTTCCCGGCGCATGGTGCTGCACTCGACCACGCTGTTCAGCGCCGGGTTGTACATGGTGCTGATGGCACTGGCCGGCTACTACATCAAACTGTACGGCGGCGAATGGGGTGCCGTGCTGCAGATCACCTTTCTGTTCGGTGCCGGCATCGTACTGGTCACACTGCTGTTCTCGGGTCAGTTTCGCGCCCGGATAAAGGTTTTCTTCAACAAGCATTTCTTCAGTTCCCGCTACGACTACCGCGAGGAGTGGCTGCGCGTGATCGGCCTGCTGGCGGGTGAAAGCGTCGATTTGCCGTTGAGCGAGCGGGTCATCTGGGCGCTGGCAGAGATCGTCGAGAGTTCCGGGGGACTACTCTGGTTTCGCTCGGAGAAGGGCAGTTACCGTTTTCGGGCGCGGTTCAACTCGCAGCACGTGGCCGAAATGGCGATCGACGGGAAAGAACCGATGGTCGCGTTCCTCGAGGACCGGCGATGGGTAATCGACCTGCGAGAGTACAAGGTGTCGCCCGACCTTTACGGCGACCTCGCGCTGCCCGACTGGTTGCTTCAGAACCCGGACGCATGGCTGATCGTACCCTTGATACACGACGAGCGTCTGCTTGGTTTGGTCATGCTGCTGCAGCCGAGGGCGCCGCAGACGCTGAACTGGGAGAACCGCGACCTGCTCAAGACGGTCGGGATGCAGGCCGCCAGTTACCTTGCGTTGAATCAGGCCGCCGAGGCGCTCGCCGAGGCACGCCAGTTCGAGGGGTTCAATCGCTTGTCGGCATTCGTGATCCACGATCTGAAAAACCTGATCGCCCAGTTGTCCCTGGTCGCGAAGAACGCCGCACGGCACAAGCACAACCCCGACTTCATCGATGACGCGGTGAGTACGATAGAAAACGCGGTCGCCAAGATGCATCGCCTGATGGCGCAGCTCAAGAGCGCCGATGTGACCGGCGCGAGGCAGCGGGTCGACATCGTGCAGGAGTTACGTGAAGTTGTCGCCGCAAAGTCCGGTGGTAGGCCAGTCCCGGTGTTGGCCACCGAGCTCGAGTCGACATTCGTGCTGGCGGAACCGGATCGCCTCTCCTCGGTGCTCGGCCACGTTGTCCAGAACGCCCAGGATGCGACGCCCCAGGACGGAAAGGTCGAACTGCGGCTGTGGACGGGAAGCGACCAAGCTATAGTGGAGGTGCGCGATAATGGCGTTGGGATGGATGCGGAATTCATCAAGACTCGGCTGTTTCGGCCGTTTGACTCGACCAAGGGACTGACCGGGATGGGCATCGGGGCGTACGAATGCCGCGAAGTCATCTCGGCCCTTGGCGGACAGGTCGTGGTCGAGAGCGCGCCGGAACGCGGTACGACGTTCCGAATCATGCTCCCCCTCGCGGATTAGCCGGCTTCGGGCTGAGGCGCGCAAACTTCGAAGTGACTTGAAAAGGATCGAAAGACGGTGGCGGAAACGAAAGACAAATTGTTGATCGTAGAAGACGATCCGGGTCTTCAGAGTCAACTCAAGTGGAGCTTCGAGGACTTCGATGTCGCGGTTGCCGAAGACGGCGCTGGCGCGTTGGCACAGCTGCGCCGACTGGAACCTCCCGTGGTCACGCTCGATCTCGGGCTCCCGCCGGACCCGGGTGGTGTCACGGAGGGCTTCAGCCTGCTCGAACAGATGCTGGCGCTGGCGCCGGACACCAAGGTGGTCGTGGTTACTGGCCACAACGATCGGACCAACGCGATGCGTGCGATCGCGATGGGGGCCTACGATTTCTACGAAAAGCCGATCGACCCGGACCTGCTCGCGATAACCATCCGGCGCGCGGCGCGCCTGTATCACATCGAACAGGAGAACCGGCGGCTGCAGAACGTTCACGGCGGATCTGAGTTGAAGGGCTTGATTGCGTCGAGTCCCGAAATGCTCAAGGTTTGTCGAACCGTCGAAAAGCTCGCGCCCACCGATGTCTCGACGCTGATCCTAGGCGAGAGCGGCACCGGCAAGGAGGTATTGGTCAAGGCCCTGCACGATCTCAGCGACCGGTGCGACAAGCGACTGGTTGCGATCAACTGTGCAGCGATCCCGGAAGCGCTGCTCGAGAGCGAGCTGTTTGGCTATGAGCGCGGCGCTTTCACCGGTGCCAACAAGACGACCCAGGGTAAGATCGAGGTCGCGAATGGCGGTATCTTGTTCCTGGACGAGGTCGGAGACCTCCCGCAGCCCCTTCAGGCCAAGTTGCTGCGGTTCCTGCAAGAGCGGGTGATCGAGCGTATCGGCGGGCGCACCGAGATCCCGGTCGACGTCCGCGTGATCTGTGCGACCCAC
>CBDTXT010000021.1:0-14904 GCA_965364465.1 uncultured Chromatiaceae bacterium | reverse complement strand
ATTTATCGCCTAGCGGCAGCCGTGCCTGCCACCCCGGGGCGGCAGGTCAGGCAGCGGGTCGGCGCTGGGCCAGGCCGAACACCCCTTGGGATTCAAGTGAACCGGCACGCGGCGAGCCAATTGCCGTGCCGGGGCGCGTCAGGCGCGCGTCACTGCGCCAGTTCTGGGAGTTCTGGGGCGAAAATGCGCATCATCAGCCGGAACTGGTCATCCGGCAGTGGTCGTGGCGCCGCGGTCGGGGTCGGGGCAGACAAGGGGGCCGTATCGGAATCGCTGTCGATGACGCGCACGCTGGCCCGTGGAGTCGGCTCAGTCTCCGCGCCCTGTCGCCGGGCGTCATCCATCACGATCCACAGGTACAGCGCGATCGCGACGGCCAGCAGCACGACCACGATCAGCTTCGAGAACCAACCACCGCCGGATGACGCCTGAGCTGTCGCTGTCATGTTTGTTCTCCCAATAGTTCCTGATCGTTTGTCGGAATTATGGCCTATCTGCGAACCTTGCTCACCAGGCTTTTGTGAATCCACGCGGTCTTTCCGGTGGCGTCAGGCTGGATCACCATGTACCAGTCGTCGCGGCTACCGACGACCCGGACCTCGGCACCCTTCGCGACGAGGGTCAACACCTTGTGCCCGGTACCCGGCCCGGCGCGCAGGTTGATACGATCACCGGTGACCTCGCCATCCCAGCCGAACCAGTCCTCGCTTGCGACCTCCGGGTGCCAGTCGAGGAGTTGGACCGCCGGGTCGCCGTTCAGGCGGATCAGGATGTCGCGCGCGTCCTGGTGGCCCTGACGCGCAGCGGACAGATACCAGGCCACTGCCTCGCGCAGGTCTTTGCCGATGCCTTCTCCGGTCGTGTGGGCCAGGCCGACTGCGAACTGGGCGTCGGCATGGCCCTGGCGCGCGGCCGCACCCCACCATTCGAGCGCCCGATCGATATCGACTGCCAAGCCGTTGCCGTTCGCATACAACCATCCAAGATGGTACTGCGCGTCCGCGTGGCCCGCCTGCGCCAGCGGCTTCCAGCGACAATAGGCCTCGGCGTAGTTTCCCTCGGACAGCGCGCGCGTTCCGCTATCGAATGCGTCCTGATCGTCGCCACCGCTGCAGGATCCGCAGACCAGCAGACTGGCCAGCACCGTGATCGCGGGACCAGACCTCACCTGTCGGCCAACGCGGCGAGTACCGCCGTGGCCCGCAGCATACCGTCTTTCAGGTACTGCTCGATCTCCGTCATCGTGATCGGACCAGCGGCCTTGCCGGCGGCCCAGTTCACGCTCAGCGCCAGGCTCGCGTAACAGAGCCCGAATTCCCTGGCCAGCGATGTCTCGGGCATTCCCGTCATCCCCACCATGTCACAGCCGTCGCGTTCCAGGCGCTCGATCTCCGCCGCGGACTCCAGGCGCGGCCCCTGCGTAGCGCCATAGGTGCCTCCGTCGTACAGCGCGATACCGACCCGTGCGGCCGCCTGCAGCAGATCCTGCCGCAGGGTCTGACAGTAGGGCTCGGTGAAGTCGACATGGGTCACGCCGGCGGGATCGGTCTCGAACAGGGTATGCTCCCGGCCCCAGGTGTAATCGATGACCTGATCCGGCACCGCCAGCCTGCCCGGCGCCATGCCTGCACCGATGCCACCGACCGCGGCCACACCGACCACGCGTGCCACACCCGCCTGGCGGAGGGCCCAGAGATTGGCACGGTAATTCACGCGATGTGGCGGAATCGTGTGAGCCTTTCCATGGCGCGGCAGGAACACAAACGGCCTGCCGCCCAAGTGGCCGAAACTCAGCGCTGCCGACGGTGCGCCGTAAGGTGTGACTACGTCCTTCTCCCGCTCGACCCAGGCCGCGTCGAGTCGCGTCAGTCCCGAGCCACCGATGATGCCGAGTAGCTGCTCCCCAGATCCCTTGCTTCCCGCTGATGGATCACTCGGCAACGGCGTAAATCCCCGGGGCGTTGCGCCAGTAGCCTTTGTAATCCATGCCGTAGCCGAACACGTAACGGTCGGGCACCTGCAGGCCGACATAGTCGACGGTCGGGCGCACCCCGCGATCGTGGCGTTTCTCCACCAGCACCGCGGCGCGCACGCTGGCCGGCGATTGGCGGCGGCAGAAACGGAGGATCGCATCCAGCGTATAGCCTTCGTCGAGAATGTCGTCGACGACCAGCAGGTCCCTGCCCGCCAACGACTGTGTCGGCTCCACCCGCCAATGCAACTCATCACCGCGGGTCCTTTCACGGTATCGGCTGGCATGCATGTAGTCGAGGCGTAGTGGGAAGTCGAGGCGCGGCAGCAGCACGCCGGATGCCACCAGGCCGCCGTTCATCACGCAGATCACGATGACGTCACCGCCGCCGATGTCGCTATTGATGCAGTGCGCCAGGTGATCGATAGCGGCCTCGACGCTCGCCCTGTCGTACAGGCACTCAGCCTGATGCATGACCTTCTGCGCCTCATCGCGGGACTGCTTCATTCGGGTTCGCCCAGATTCAACGCCAAATTGCCTTCTGCGGTGAGTTGACCGGCCAGCTCGACCGCACGGTGCCAGCGCGGGTCCTCGCGCAGCCGCTCGAGCGACCGGGCCGGCCGGCCGTGCAGACGCACCGCGCGCGATTGCGCGACCGGATCATGATAGCCGTCCAGTTCCGCGAGCACTTCACGCGCACCGTCCGGATTGTTGCATACCAGCACCATGTCGCAACCGGCCTTAAGCGCCGCTCGCGCGCGCTCGGCATAGCAGCCCGCTTGCTCGGCGGCCGCCATGCTGAGATCGTCGCTGAAGATCACGCCGTTGAAGCCGAGGCGGTCGCGCAACACCTCCTGGAGCCAGAAGCGCGAATAACCGGCCGGTGCACCGTCGCAGGCCGAATAGATCACATGGGCCGGCATCACGCCTTCCAGGCCGTTGTCTATCAAGCGCGCGAAAGGCCGCAGATCCTGCTGGATCAGCTGTTCGAGGGTCCTGTCGTCGATCGGCAGGTCGAGGTGCGAATCCGCGGCCACGCCGCCGTGTCCGGGAAAGTGCTTGCCCACACTCACCATCCCGCCCTCGCGTGCCCCGAGCATCCAGGCACCGGCAAGCTGCCCGACCCGGTCAGGCGTGGCCGCGAATGCCCGGTCGCCGATCACGCTGCTGAGCCCGAGATTGAGATCGAGCACCGGGGCAAAGCTGAAGTCCACGCCGACCGCGCGCAACTCTGCGGCCATTAACCAGCCGAGGTCGCGTGCCGCACGTCGCGCGACACGCGGATCCTGGCCACAACGCTGCTCGAAGCAGGCGGCCGGCGGCAGCCGCGTGAACCCGTCGCGGAAACGCTGCACGCGTCCACCCTCCTGGTCCACCGCGACCAGCAGATGCGGCGAGCGCAGTTCATGAATATCCTGAATCAGCCGATGAAGCTGTTGCGTGGAGGCGAAGTTGCGGCTGAAAAGGATCACGCCGCCCGCGGCCGGATGCAGCAACAGCTCGCGGTCCTCGGCAACGAGCGCGGTCCCCGGCAGATCGACCATTACCGGCCCGTGCAACATCAGACCCGCCCCCGACGATCCAGGACACGCAGATTGGACATGTTTTCGAGATAGCTCATGAATGAATCTTCGGCTATACGCAGCATATCGCGCGCGACCGCGCGTATTCTACTGTCGTTCGGCTTGACCGCAGCCGCGCATGCCGGCGACGATGAGATCGACATCGGCTACTTTGCCCTCAAACCGTCCATCGTCAGCAACCTCAGCGGCGGACCGAAGTACATCCGTTGCGACATCCAACTGATGACGGAACAGGCCTCGCGCCTGCCGACCATCGAGCTGCATTCGCCAGCGGTACGCCACAGCATTCTGATGCTGATCGCCGGCGAAGACGGAAAACGGCTGCAGACCCGCGAGGGCAAGGAAGACCTGCGCCTCGCCGCACTCGAGTCGGTACAGCAGCAGCTTGCCGAACTGACCGGCGAACCCCAGGTCGCAGACCTGTACTTCACCGCCTACTACGTAAAGTGACGTCAAGCCGATCGCGCAGCGCGTCGCCGAACAGATTGGCAGCTAGCACGACCAGAAACAGGGCCAGCCCTGGCGCCAGCACCAGGTGCGGTGCGACCAGCAGGTAACGTACGCCGTCGCGGATCATGCCGCCCCAGGAGGCATCCGGCGGCTGGATGCCGAGGCCGAGAAACGACAGCCCCGCTTCCGCGACCACGGCTCCGGCGACACCGAAACTCGCCTCGACCCATATCGGCGCCATCACCAGTGGCAGCAGGTGACGGCCCATGATCGCCAGATCGGCACGCCCCAGCGCAATCGCCGCCAGCACATGCTCGCGCTCGCGCAGCGACAGCACCTGAACACGCACCAGGCGCGCATAACCCACCCAGCCCATGGCAGCGAGTGCGATGATCACGTTGTCTATGCCGGGACCGATCATCGCCGCCATCGCGATCGCCAGCAGCATACCGGGGAACGCGAGAAACACCTCGATCAGGCGGCTTATCACACGATCCGTGAGACCACCGAAATAACCTGCTGCCAATCCGACGGCGATGCCGATCGTGGCCGACAGCAGCACCGTGCTGAGTGCGACCAGCAACGACACGCCGGCGCCGCTGAGCAGACGGGCCAATACAGGCCGCCCCAGCTCATCAGTGCCCAGCCAGTGCGTTGCCGAGGGCGGCACGAATATCTCCGGCAGCGAGACACGGTTGGGTTCGAGCCAGGGCAGGAAACCGGCCAGCGCCATGATCACCCAGAGGCCCAGTATCAACCCAGGCAGGCGCATCAGACCTTGCCCGCAATGCGGGGGTCGAGCCGGGCCGCCAGCAGATCGGCCGAGCGGTTCGCCAGTACGTAGCCGAGCGCGATGACCAGTACGACACCCTGCACCACCGGGTAGTCACGCTGGTGGATCGCTTCGACCATCAGCGACCCGATGCCGGGCCAGGCGAACACCACCTCGGTGATCACTGCGCCGGCCAGCAGGCTCCCTAGCTGCAGCCCCAGCACCGTGATCACCGGCAGCAGCGCATGGGGCAGGCTGTGGCGCCACATCACGCCCCCCTCGCCCAGCCCCTTGCAGCGCGCCGTGCGCAGGAAATCCTGCGACTGGATCTCGAGCAGACTGCTGCGCACCATGCGGGTCGTGATCGCAGCCATCGACAAGCCCAGTGTCACCGCCGGCAGGACCAGGCTGCCCGGCTCCTGGTTGCCGCTGACCGGGGCCCATCCCAACGCTACCGAGAACAACAGGACCAGCAAGGGACCGAGCCAGAAATTGGGAATCGACACGCCAAGCAGCGCGAACGCCTGGGCAAGCCGGTCGGGCCAGCGGCCATGCTGCCATGCGGCGAGCACGCCCAGCGGGATCGCGACCAGGACCACCAGCACGAACGCGGCTGCGGCGAGCTGCAAGGTCGCCGGCAGGCGCTGCAGGATCAGTTCAGCGACTGGTTGGCGGCGCAAAAGGGAATCGCCGAGATCACCGTGCAACAGGTCTGAATAGAATCCGATCCAGCGCTCCCAGAAGGGCCGGTCCAGGCCGAGCGCCGTCCGCATCGCCTCTCGGTCGGCCGCGCGCGCCGACTCGCCGAGCACCATGTCGACCGGGTCGCCAGGAATCAGCGCGAGCAGAAGGAACACCAGCGTGCTCACGCCGAACAACACGATCAGCATATCGAGCAGCTGTTCGAACAGGCTACGCATCGACGTGCGTGTCACCACCAAGGATCGACACTCGCGTGCCGACCGGGATCTGGTCGAACAGCTCGATCAAGTCGGCGTTGCGCATTCGGATACAACCGTGCGATGCGGCCACGCCCAAGGCCGTCGAGTCCGGACAGCCGTGGATATAGATATATCGGCGCAGCGTGTCGCAGCGCGCGCCCCGGTTTCTGCCGGATTCGACACCAGTGAGCCAGATGATGCGGGTAAGGATCCAGTCGCGTTCCGGATGCAGCGACGCGAGACGCTCACTGTAGACTTCACCGGTTGCACGTCGGCCGACGAACACGGTGTTCGGGGGACAGCCCGCGCCGATCTTGATGCGCACCCGGTGCTCGCCGCGCGGCGTGCAGCCCGAATCGATCTGCTCCCCCGGGCCATTCAATGCGGTGGACACAGGCCATTCACGGATGAGGCGCCGGCCCGCATACAGCGCCAGGCACTGCCGGTCGATGTCGACGCGAATCCACCGTTCAGCGCGCTTCGCCATGGCTCAGCGTCACCCGATTCAACGCCAGGTAGTTGCCATCGTGACCGGGCGTGTAACCTTCGAGCCCGCGACTGACCGCGATGTTGTCCTCGTACCACAAGGGCACATAGACCAGATCGCGATGCACCCGCCTTTGCACATCCGCATACAGCTCGGCCGCGGCCTCGGGATCGGCGACCTCCGCACGCTCGATCAGTCGGTCGACGTCCGCCGAACGATAGCGTCCCCGATTTGCCCCGCCAGGCGGGGACGACGCGCTGTGGAAAGCATAGCGCAGGATGTCTGGGGTACTGACGCCGACCCAGGCCAGGCTGTACATCTGGAAACGACCGGCCTTGATGTCACCGAAAAAGGTCCCCCAATCATAGCTGGCGATCTCCAGCCGGATGCCCACGGCCGCAAGCTGGCTCTGCAGCACATGCGCGATGCGCAGGCGAAACGGGTCCGTAGAGGTCTTGTAGCTCAGCACCAGCGGCCTTTGTTCGTCGAACCCCGCCTGCCGCAGATGGTGGCGGGCCATTGCCGGGTCGTGGGCATGCGGCGCGAGGTCCTTTGCGGCGGCCCAGTGGCCGGGTGGCAATACGGATTCGGCGACGCGCGCCCGACCGCCGAACAGGTGGCGCACGATGGCCTCGCGGTCTATTGCATGGGCTATCGCGGCACGAATTCCGGGCCGGGCCAGCAGTGGATCGGCCAGATTGAAGCCGATGTACGCGAACGTCGTCCCCGGGGCCTGCAGCAAGCGCAGCCGACCGCTGTCCGCGAGGACATCGTACAGCTCGCTCGGCAGATCGTTCTGCACCAGCTGTGCCTCGCCGCGCAACAGCTTTAGGGCGCGCATGGTGGGATCGGCGACCGGCGTCAGCAGCACCCGTTGACCGTCGTGACGACGCTCCAGCATAAGCCCGTCGTCCGAGCGCCGCTGCACCAGCGCGAACGGCCCACTCCCGAGCGGCTCACGGCCGAGGTCACGACCCGCAATCGCGCGCGCCGGTGCGATGCCGATACCGAGCCGGGTCGGGAAGAGTGGATCGGGCCGCGATAGATGAAAATCGACCTGTGTGTCCCCGCGTGCGACGATCCGGGTGACATGCGCGAGCGCGCTCGCATGGGGTGAGCCCAGCGCCGGATCGAGAAGGCTCCGGTAGGTCGCCACCACGTCGGCCGCGCCCGGCTGTTCGCCGTTCCAGAACGCCGCGCGCTGCGGCAACAAGGTAAACCGGTAGTGGCGCGGCGCCAGCCGCTGCCAATTGGCGATCCCGGGTCGGGGGACGCCCTGAGCGTCGAGCACGACCAGTCGGTCGTAGAGCAGGGCATTCACACGCTCAGAAGCTGCATCGCTCGCAAGCCGCGGATCCAGCATGCTCGGCGCGCTGGCCACCGCGAACACGACGGTGTCCGACGGCTCAGGCCGGCATGCAGCAAGCAGCACGCAAAATGCGAGGCACGCCAGCCTCACCATTTGCTGTAGGGCAGTATGCTCAGATTGCTGTTGTAGTAGCGCGGGTCCAGAGAGACCTCCTCCCCGAGCCACGCCGGTCTGTCGAAGGTCTCGGCGTCATCAGCGAGTTCGATCTCGGCCATGATCAAACCGCTGTTCTCGTCTGCGAATTCGTCGATCTCCCAAAGGTGACCGCCATGCATCACGTGGTGGCGGGTCTTTTCGATCAGGGGGCGCAGCGCGACATGCTCGAGGATCTCGCGTGCATCGACCAGCGGTATCTCGTATTCGTACTCCAGTCGATTGATACCGTCGAGCGACTTTTTGATATTGAGCTCGGCCCGCGAGTCTTTGATCCTTACCCTGATCGCCGACCGCTCTTCGCGCAGCAAATAACCCTGTACGAGGTAAACACTGTTGCGGACCTCGCTACGCCACGCATCGGATGCCAGCAGAAACTTGCGTTCGATCTCTTTCCCCATTAGCTCAGCCCCTTTCAAAGCATGCAATAGATTCGACATGCGCAGTGTGCGGAAACATATCCATGACCCCGGCACTGGCCAGCCGATAACCGTAATGGTGCACCAGTGCGCCGGCATCACGGGCCAGCGTGCCCGGATAACAGGATACGTAAACGATCCGCCTGACCCCCAGTTCGCGAAGCAGCGGTAGGATCTGCAGTGCACCACTGCGCGGCGGATCGAGCAAGGCCTTGTCGAAGCTGTCGGTCCGCCAGGTCCCGGACGGCATCTCCCCGTAGAGGTCGGCCGCAAAGAATTCGACATTTTCTAGCAGATTTCGCACGGCGTTCTGCTGTGCCCGGCGGACCAGACCGGCATCTCCCTCAACGCCCGCGACATAGGCACAGCCGCGACCGATCGGCAGCGTGAAATTTCCGATACCGCAAAACAGATCCAACACCCGTTCGTGCGGCCGCAGGTCGAGCAATTCGAGCGCCCGGTCGATCATCTTGCGGTTGACGTCACTGTTGACCTGGGTGAAGTCACCCGGCAGGAACCCCAGCGTCAAATCGTAAGCCGGCAGACGATAATTCAGGTCGGTCCCGACCCCGAGCGGTCGGACCGTCTCCGGGCCGCCGGGCTGCAGGTAGAACACGACATCGTTCGCGACCTGGAATGCGTCGAGCAGGGCCTCGTCCGCCGCATCCAGCGGATCGAGTGTGCGCAGAATGAGCGCGCAGCGCGCGTCATCCATAGCCATCTCGATCTGTGGCAGACGACGCCTGATGCTCAACATACCGACCAGTCTGCTCAGTTCGGGCAGCAGATCACCGACACGTGGATGCAGGACGTGACAGCGGTCGAGGTCTGCGACGAAGCTAGAACCACGTTCGCGGAATCCGACTAGCACCTTGTCCTTGCGCACGACATCTTTGACCCCGAGTCGCGCCTTGCGCCGATAGCCCCAGGCCGAATCGCCAGTCAGCGGTGTCAGCACCTCGGCCGGGCTGACGTTGCCTATCTGGCGCAGCTTGTCCAGCAGCACGGCCTGCTTTGATGCAATCTGAGCGTTCGGGTCGAGGTGTTGAAGGCTGCAGCCACCGCAGACGCCGTAGTGCGCACAGCGCGGTTCGACCCGTTCCGCAGAAGCATGGATCACGGATACGACCTGCCCCTCGTCGTGGCTGCGCCGGCATTTCAGGTAGCGGAAGACGACGACCTCACCGGGTAGCGCCCCATGCACGAAGGTCGTCTTGCCATCGACCCGGGCGACACCCCGGCCATCGTGCGCCATGCTGGTGATCTCCGCCTGAAACTCGCCAAGCGGGGTGCGTGGGCGGCGACGTCGCCCACCCACTCAGGCGTCCCCCCAGGCGGACAGGAATCGCCTCAGATGGGCCCCGTCACGCCGGCTTAGCACCTCGCGCAGCCGATCCATCGCACGCCCGCCCTCGTCCGCCGGCATCTCGCCGGTCGTCGTGAAAAGGCGTAGCGCGAGCAGATAGCTGTTCAGCGCCGCCATTTCGCTGTAGGTCCGGAATTCATCGGGTCGACGCTGTAGCCAGGCTTGGTGGAGGGTATCCTCCCGGTGCTGCAGCAGCCCGGGGTACCCCAGTCGACGGGCCGTCTCGTCGAGTCCAGGCCGGTCGGCGGTGTGCGGCGCCAGCCAGTCGCAAATGGCACGCTGCAGATCATGCCCCTGATCCGGCGCCTGTGAGTGGGCTGGGCAAGTCAGTCCATGCATCATGCTGCGGAAACGGATCAACGGCAGCTCCATCCGGCCTGCGTCCCAGGACACCAGGCAGTCGTTGCGCTGCACCGCGCGACAGTAAGCCTCGAGCATCGCCCGCTCGTCCTGAGCTGGCAGGTTCAGGGTTTCGATCTGCAGGTCGTCGGCCGAGTGTTGTATCAGGCTGATCCCGGCGATCGCACGCTGGTCCCAGCGCAGGTTCTCGTCAGAGCCGGTCTGCTGTTTACGCTGGTGAAAAAGGACCTTGGCGACCGATTTGTCGTCGAGATCGTCCAGCGCGAAAAGCCGGCGGGCAGTCGCAACATCCGGTACCGATGCAATGGCGAAAACCGCAAAGTGCATGCTCAATCTGACGGAAAAACCCCGGTAGACAGGTAACGGTCACCTCGATCGCAGACGATCGCGACGATCACCGCGTTGTCGACCTCTCGCGAGAGGCGTAGCGCTGCCGCTATCGCGCCGCCCGAAGAGATACCGCTGAAAATGCCCTCTTCGGCCGCCAGGCGACGCGTGGTCATCTCCGCCTCTTCCTGCGTGACATCCATTTCCCGATCGACCAGTGAGGCATCGAAAATCTCCGGAATATAGGCGGGCGGCCAGCGTCGTATGCCCGGGATCGAGGCCCCCTCGGTCGGCTGTACGCCGATGATCTGCGGGCGCGGCCGCTGTTCGCGCAGAAAGCGCGCCGTGCCCATGATGGTACCTGTGGTCCCCATCGCGCTCACGAAATGCGTGACCCGACCCGCGGTATCGCGCCAGATCTCGGGCCCGGTGGTTTCATAGTGTGCGCGGGGATTGTCCGGGTTTGCGAACTGATTGAGGACCCTGCCACGGCCCTCCGACTCCATGCGTAGCGCCAGATCGCGGGCGCCCTCCATGCCCTCCTTGCGGCTGACCAGAATCAATTCCGCCCCGTATGCCCGCATCGACGCGCGCCGCTCGACACTCAGGTTCTCGGGCATGATCAGCACCATCCGAAAACCGCGGATCGCCGCCGCCATGGCCAGTGCAATACCGGTGTTACCGCTGGTCGCCTCGATCAGCGTATCGCCAGGCCGGATTTCGCCGCGCCCCTCGGCACCCCGGATCATCGACAGCGCCGGACGGTCCTTGACCGAGCCGGCCGGGTTGTTTCCCTCGAGTTTCGCGAGCAAGGTATTGCCCGTGTCACCCGGCAGGCGCTGCAGCCGCACGAGGGGCGTATTGCCGACACAGGATTCGATCGTCGGGTATTCCATCGCCGCAGTTTACTCAATCGCCGCGGCCAAAACGAGGTAGTATGGGCGACGGACCCGGAAAGCGTTGAGCACGCCCGGATTCGAGGAACAGCCCAGGTGATAACCCCGAAATTCTATCGTTCCGATCTCTTCTATTACCGGACCTATCTGCTCACGATGGCCCCGCTGCTGCTCGGACTCGGAGGCTTCGGTCTGTACCTCTGGGTCGGAGCCAACCGCCCCCGGGCTCGCATTGCTTGGCCTGGTGATACTGGTCGCCGGCTTGGCCATGACACTGATCGTGGCGGCCGACCGCCTGCGCTACATGTTGCGTCCGATCGCGCTGGTGAACCACGCCATGCGGCGCGTCCGCGACGGCGAACTGGGCGTACAGGTCGCCAATATCTCGCCCGGCGAGATGGGAGAACTCGAGACTGGCTTCAATTTGATGGCGCGCAAACTCGCGGTGGCCCAGGAAGAATTGCAGGAGCGGGTTTTCGAGGCGACCCGGGAGGCCCAGGAGAGCATGGAGGTGATCGAGATCCGCAATGCCGAGCTCGATCTGGCACGGCGCCGCGCAATCCAGGCCAACCGGGCCAAATCCGAGTTCCTCGCGAACATGAGCCATGAGATCCGCACGCCGATGAACGGGATCATTGGCTTCACCGGGCTCCTTGACAAGAGTGAACTCACCCGAAAGCAGCGTGACTATCTCGACATGATCCAGAAGTCGGCCCGCTCGCTGCTGCGCATCGTCGATGACATTCTGGATTTTTCCCAGCTCGAATCCGGCAAGGTGATATTGGCTCATGAACCGTTCAATCTGCGTGACTGCGTGGAGACGGCCGTCGGCCTTTGGGCACCGCAGGCCCATGCGAAGCACCTGGAACTGGTGTCGATCGTCTACAGTGACGTACCGAATGCACTGGTCGGCGACGAGACCCGAATAATCCAGATCATCAACAATTTGATTGGTAACGCCGTCAAGTTCACCGATCAGGGTGAGATCGTGGTCCGCGTCATGCTCGAAACCGAAGCCGAGCATAGCGTGATGGTCACGTTCGCGATCAGCGATACCGGGATCGGCATCCCGCTGCGCGAACAGCCCCGCTTGTTCCTCGCCTTTGACCAGGGGAGTGCGACCTCCAACCGCGTGTTCGGTGGCACCGGTCTGGGCCTGAGTATCTGTCACTCGCTGGCCGAAACGATGGATGGCCACATCAACGTAACGAGCCGGCCGGGAGAAGGATCGGTATTTCGCGTCACATTGAAACTGGAGCGCGACCGGGAGGCCCCGCCGCGTCGACCGATGCCGCCGCTGAACCGCCGCGGTTTGCTGATCGAGCGTCATGAGCTGTCGAGGATATCACTGCGCAACGCGCTGGCCGATATGGGACTTGCGGTCGACGACTGCGCCGATTTTGACGATATCAACGACCACGACATGTCACGCTATGCGCTGCTTGCGGTTGGCTGCAGTGACGAGCCAGCACGTGTCGATGAATGCCTGACCCGCATCCGGGCGTTGACGGAGCGCTATCGGCTGCCGATGATCGCTTTGGTTTCCAGTTCAGATGAAGAAATGCTTGCGCGCTTCGCCAGCAACGGCGCCAGCTATTGTCTGAGCAAGCCACCACCGCAGCGTCACTTGCGAGAAGCGTTACGTGGCTGCCTGCGTTCCAGCCAGGCGAGCAAACTGCCAACAGCGTCGGCCAAGACACGTGAAAGCCCTCCGCCAATGGCAGCCGGCGATTCGTTGCTCGAGGGCAAGACCTGTCTCGCTGCCGACGATCACCCCATCAACCTGCAGTTGATCACCCATTTGTTGGCCGAAATGGGTGCAAATGTTTTAGAGGCCAGCGACGGTGACGAAGCCGTCCAACTGGCCAAGGACCACGCGATCGACATGGCTTTTCTGGATGTGCATATGCCGCGAATGAACGGCCTCGAGGCAGCACGACGCATCCGGGCCCTGAACCCGAGTAACCTGCTTACGATCTTTGCGTTGACCGCGGATGCGGCCGAGAAGAATCAACGGGAGATCGCGCGCGCAGGGGTCGATCGCTACCTTATAAAGCCGGTGAACGAAGATGAACTGCGACGCGCAATCTGCGACCTTCAGGACGGCGTCAAACCCGCTCAGTTTATCAATGCGACCGCGATGACCACGCCGGAGCGCCAATGGGCGGTCCGCGACCATGAGCAGGCGCTGCGCATCGCCGGAGGTGCCGAGGGGATTGCCGAGAAGCTGTTCGAAGAATTTCGTGCGGAGCTGCCAAAGACCTTGAACGACATGCGCAGCCACCTTACGGGCAATGACTGGACCGAGTTGTGGCAGCTGTCACATCGTCTGCACGGTGCTGCCGCCGTGTGCGGCGTGCCCGCTTTTTACCATGCGCTTGGCGATCTGCAACCGGCGATCACACTGGAAGACGAGCCAACGGTCGGTGTTTTGCTGGAACGCGTCGAGCAGGAGGCACAGCGCATCATCGACCTCGACGTCTGACCACAGGGGCTGGACACGCGGGCGAGATCACCTGCACGGTAGTTTTACGCGGGTTGTAGAAGCCTTTTCATATCCGATACCGCGCGGTGCAGTCCACTGAACACGGCGCGACTGATGATCGAATGCCCGATATTGAATTCCACGATGCCCGCGATCGCCGCAACTTCCCGGATGTTGTGATAATCGAGTCCGTGCCCGGCATTCACCTGTAGGCCCGCCTGCAAACCATGATCGACGGCCGTGCTGATGCGCGCCAACGCGTCGCGCGCCGTCTCTGCGTTCTCCGTCTCTGCATAGTGCCCGGTGTGTATCTCGACCACCGGCGCCCCGATCTCGATTGCGGCGTCGATCTGCCTGCGATCGGCATCGATGAACAGGGAGACACGGATGCCCTCCGCTGCCAGCGCAGCACAATAGTCTTTGAGGTATGGGATGCCGGCTGCGGCATCCAGGCCGCCTTCCGTCGTCAGCTCCTCGCGCTTTTCCGGCACCAGGCAGCAATCGGCAGGCCGCACGCCTGACGCGATCTTCAACATCTCGGGGGTGGCGGCCATCTCGAGATTCATCCGCGTCTGAAGCGTTTCACGCAAGCGATGGACATCCCGGTCCTGGATATGCCGACGATCCTCACGCAAGTGGAGCGTGATCGAGTCGGCGCCGGCCTGCTCGGCGACCAGCGCCGCCTGAAGCGGCTCCGGATAGCGTGTACCACGCGCCTGGCGCAAGGTGGCAACGTGATCGATGTTTACGCCCAGCAGTCTTTCATATCGGGTCATGTTTCAGTGTCTATTGTCGGGGCCACGTCACGGAACAGGTCCCTGCTGCGCAATGGCCTGCCGTCGAGATGATGGTCAAGCACGCTGCGCATCAGCGCCCGTGCCTCCCTTAGCGAGTGTTGATCAGAAAACTCGCCGGATCGCAGCGCCACCAGGGTATGGCCGCTGACCACGGGCCCTACACCAGACTCACCGCACACCGGGCCGCCGTCAACACTGTAATTATATCGACTTTCGGCCGAGAGCGGGTCACCCGCACTGTCCTGTTCGAGGGACAGACCAAGACCGAGGTGTTGCAGAAGCCGGACCTCGAACTGGCGAAGAACAGGCTCGGCAGACCGGGCAACGTTGAGGTCGTTCAAAGCCGTCACATAGTCGTCGAACAGTGGCGGGCAGGCATCATGGCGCGCGGTCAGTTTCAACAACAGCTCATTGAGATAGAGACCGCAGTAGAGATTTCGTCCCGTCAGCCTGATCGCCGCACCAACCGACCCGACGCTGACCAGCGTCACTAGATCTCCGTGCCCTCGCAGGCCGGCGAGTAGTGG
>CBDTXT010000020.1:0-15187 GCA_965364465.1 uncultured Chromatiaceae bacterium | reverse complement strand
TCTCCGGGCTCGGAATGGCGTCGGGCATCAGCACCAGTGTCATCGAGCGCACCCAGCATTGCCGTCAGTGCCCTATCCATCAGGGGCGTGGTGAGGCCCTCCAGGATCCGCGCCTGTTCGTTACGGAACAGGATCGCAATATCGTTGGCGGACATCTCGGCGACTTTCATTCCCTTCCGGTTGACGAAGATACAGGCGTTTGTGACCTGACTGCGCCAAGATAGTTTTCCGCGTACCCAGGTCTCGTCGCGCTGCCATTCGAGCCACTGACCGACCTCGAGTGCCTTCGCCCTTTCATAGCTCTCGTCCTCTACCACCTCGGGCTCGGCTGCCACCGACAGTGCGACTTCCTCGGGCACCAGTTCTTCGGCCGCCGCTGTCTGCCCGGCATCGCTCTCGCCACGCAGCGCGGCGATATGAGACGCCTGCAGATCCTTGAACAACTGGCCGGCGCGATGCTGATCGAACGATATGTTGTTCAAGCCGTCACGCAGTCGCTTCAGCAAATCAGGGATCGCCTTGAGCAGGCGCTGACGATCGGCCGATTCGACCTTCGGCTGCACGCTCCAGATCAACTCATCGACCGCGCTGAACGCGTTCTTCCAGGCGATACTCTCCTCGCCTTCCCGCAGATAGGCCAGCAACATCACGTCGTGCCAACCCTCGCGCAGGATGTTGACGACCGCAGGCGGCAGATCAGGCTGGGCAATACGGAATTCATTGAGCACCTCGGCCACCCGGCGACGCGCAATCAGCAACTGCTCCTGGCCTCGGGTGACCTGGTTTATGCGTTCCTCGGCGACCTCCGCACCGCGCGCCTCGCGATCGACGAAACTCGAGAACTCGTCATACACCTGGGCGAACAGGCCGATATCGTCGTTGAAATCGCTCAGGATGCGGCCGACCGCGGATTCGATTCGGCCGTACAGGGATTTGGCAGAACGGTCGCCGTCATCGACCCATCCCATCGCCGCACGGGCCAGGGTATTGAGCAGGCGGCGCGCCGGGTGTTGCTTGTTGCCAAAGAAGCTTCGATCGATTATCGCGACCTTCAGCATCGGGATCTGCAACCGCCCCAGCAGGGCCTTCATCGCTTCCGGCACATTGCGGTCGTCGAGGATGAAATCGAATAGCATCCCGATGACATCGAGAAGGTCCTGATCGCCCTGGTCGAGGCGCCTCGACGGCGCATCCCTGGTCCCCATGTCGAGCTGGCGGCCGAGGCCTACCAGCATCTGGCTGTGCAGCTCTTGCATCTCCCGCGGACTGACGGCGGACTCGAGCGACGCGTCGCGCTGCAGGCTGTGCAGCGCATCGAGCAACTCGGCGGAGGCGACCGAAGGCAGGTTTGCATGACTTGGATCGCCGCTGCCGGGCAGCTGACGCGAATAGAGATTCCCAGCACCGCGGTCGCGCCGCAGCGACAGCAGCTGCCCGAGCATGCCGAGCACCTGCTCCTGGCTGACCTCTTCGGCGACGGCCTCTTCCACGGCCGCTTCCGCCGCCGCGGCCGCTTGTGACTCGTTGCGCGCCCGCTGGACCGAGGGTGCCACCGGATTCCGACGCACGCGCTGGACAATCTTGGGCAGGACCCCGGCAGCCACCAGTGTATCGTTGATATCGTCGTAGAGGCCGCCGATGTAACCCATGACGTAGCGGTCGAACAGCTTGAACACCACGAGACGCACGCCGAGTTCTCCAGCCCACTGGCGCATGGCCTCGCGGAACCCCTCGGCCACACTCGAGGGTCCTATCGGGTTGTGACGCGTGGTCAGATCCGGCGCACCGACCAGATGCGAAAAACGCATGTTCAGTGCGAACAGCTCGCGGTGATAGCGATTTTCGGCCTTGGACACCATGCCGCCAACGGCAAGGTTCTCCTCCAACTCCTCGTTGTCGACCAGGCTGAGCTCGTCGGTCGACACTGGCTCCTTCACGTCGTGCTGCTCCGGCGTCGAATGCAGCCAAAAGTCGTCGAAGCGGCTCAGCTGATCCTGCAAAAAGCCTCGCTCGATCGGCTCGCGCAGTTTGCGCAGCTCACGCATCGCGTCGAAATAGCGCGTCTGCAGCACGTCACTGGCCGACTTGTCGGCGAGCTGATAGAGCTCGTCATCGACGTGCTCGAACAACTCCTGCATCAGACGCGGCAGGGTATCACCGACATGGGTACGGCACGACGCGACCAATGCACTCGTCTTGGCATCGAGCACACGCCGGCGAGCGCCTGGCGTCTGGTCAAACGAAATCACATTGTCGCGCGCCATTTCAAAGAACCCCTGGACTCAATCACACCCGGTCGTCGCCAAAGGCGCCCCGACACAGGATCAAACAAGCTACTGGCACCCAAGGCAGTCATTGGAGACTATAGATCAGCGCCGACCGCACGGACCCTTGGGTGATGCCCGAGCGGTGAAGGCTGTCACACTGTCATAGGATTCTGCGGTATGAACGCTCGAGTCCCGGCCTTACCCTCGGCTCACTGCTCTGATTAGCGGCCACAGGGAACATTTCATGACCGAAATCCCGCCCCGGATGCTAAGTTATTAACCTGGTCACAGTTTTCCGTCGCCTAATGCCCAAATCACACCGCATTCCCGACGCTGACAGCTTGCCAGCACTGACCCAATTCGACTTCCACCCGCGCATGGTCGATCTGACGGGGATCACGTTGGTGGCCTTTACGGCGGAGGCTTGTGGCGCCTGTCGTCACCTGCGCCAGGTGCTGCACCAGCTGACAGGACAGGAGCCCGAATGGCACGTGTTCGAAATCGACGCCGAACGTGAGCAGGCGCTGACAAACGAGTTCGAGGTATTCCATCTGCCGACGATTTTCTTGTTTGTCGACGGCCAGTACCACTGCCAGCTGCATGCCGAGGCACGTCCCCGATCCATTGTGTGCGCGGTGCATGCGGCACTGCAACAACCGGCCGTAGAGGCGCCATGAGCGGGCCCGGCAGATTATGGCTGCCCGGGCTCGTGCACGACCCTTCGCCGAACGCGGACGACCGCCCAGCGGAATGCGCTGTCGATCTGCTCGTGATCCACAACATCAGCCTGCCCCCGGGCGAGTTCGGCGGCGGGTATATCGCCGACCTGTTCCAGAATCGACTGGATCCGGCCGTACACCCGTATTTTGCGGAAATCGCCCACCTCCATGTGTCGGCCCACCTGCTGGTGCGGCGCAATGGCGACACGATCCAGTTCGTGGCGCTGGACCGCCGCGCCTGGCACGCCGGGCCATCGAACCATTGCGGGCGCGAACGGTGCAACGATTTCTCGATTGGCATCGAACTCGAGGGCAGTGATGACGCGCGTTTCAGCGCAGCCCAGTACCGGCGGCTGTGCGATCTTACGCGGGAAATCCAGACGCTTTTCCCAGCGATAACGGCGCAGCGCATCGTGGGGCACTCGGACATCGCTCCGGGTCGTAAGACAGACCCAGGCCCGAATTTCGACTGGGGGCGATATCATGCCGAACTGACGCGATTGGCGCAGAGCGCGCCGCTTATCTGCGACAACTGATTCTCGCATCGCCCGGCCAATGCATCGCTGCCCGTCCCGCTCATATGGCCAGCCTTCGCGACCGAACCGGTACCGCCGCGCGATCGGCCGCGTCCCGTTTGCGGCGCGACGATGACCGGTAGGCGAGGCGCCACGCTGCTGCTTTTCGCCGGGCTGCTGACAACGCTTGCGGGCTGGGGTGCAGAGGTGCGCGACGACCTGGGACGCGTACTGCGGATGCCGCACCCGGCACAGCGCATCATCACGCTGGCGCCGCACGCAACGGAGCTGGTGCTGGCCGCCGGCGCCGGTCACCGGCTGGTCGGGATCGCCTCGGGCGGCGGCAACTACCCCAGCACGGTCGCCGCGCTCCCGCGGATCGGCGGACCCGGCGCACTGGACCGCGAGCAACTCCTGAAACTGCAGCCCGACCTCGTGATCGGCTGGCAATCGGGCAACCGCACCAGCGACCTGGACTGGATCGAACGCACGGGCATCACGCTGTACCGCAGCGACCCGGCCTCACTGCGGCAGATCGCCGATGCGATTCGCGCAATCGGCAGGCTAAGCGCCAGCGCGACCACAGCGGAGGCGGCAGCCGATGCGTTCACTCGGGCGCTCGCCACGCCATGCGCCCATCTCGAGCCGCTGCCCGCCTACGTCGAGGTCTGGGAGACGCCGGCATTGACCGTTGGCGGCATGCACTGGCTCAACGAGGTGTTGCGCGTCGGGGGGTTCCGCAACCTGTTCGCGACAGTGCCGCGTGGCGTGTTCGCGATCGATGCCGAAACCGCGCTGGCACGCCGCTCCTTCGCAACCATCTCGCTAGTCCAGACGGACACCGACCGGACGAGCGCCCGACTCGCGGATTTGCTGTCCCGGCCGGCCCCGGGCCTGGCCGAGGCGGTATCCCTGCTGTGCGATTTGCGGCGCGCCGAAATGGCCGCCAAGCGAGCGGGCGGCACAACGCCGCCGACGCCGCCCTAGTGGGAATGGCACTTACTTAAGCCGATACGGGTTGTTTCTGGAGGAAACGTCGGTGGCATGGATGCCGCCGTCGAGCCTACATGGACGTATTTACGGTGTTTTCCGCAAGAAATGACCCGTGTCGGTGGGCCAACTACCCGACGATCACCGTTAAGTAAGTGCCATTGGCCCTAGTGGGCCATGCGGGAAGTTCGGATATTCACAGAGGGCCAGCCGGTTCCGACCGGGGGTGCGAAGACACCCGGTCGCTACGGCTTCTGCCGACGCGGACCCGACGAATGCTCGAGGCGGACCGTATCAGGCACATTGCGCCCACCGCGGCCCGGTATCAGCGAACCTCGTTCGGCGCGGTGGCAACCTCGGTCGCCGGCACCCACTCGCGAAGCAACTCGGCCAACACCGCGCTGGCCTCGGGATCACCGTGAATCAGTCGGATCCGCTGCGGCCTGCTGCGCATGTTCCGCACAAAATCGACCAGGCCACGCTGGTCCGCATGTGCCGAATAGCCAGAGATCGTATGCACCCGCGCACGGATATCGAAACGTTCGCCGTCCAATTCGACATAACCGCCCTTTGGGCCGTAGCGCTGTATGTCACGGCCCGGCGTGCCCCGCGCCTGATAGCCGACAAACAGGATGTCGTTCTTCGGATCGCCCAGCAGGGCCTTGAGGTAGTTCACGACCCGCCCACCGGCGCACATGCCGCCGGCCGCCAGCACGACCACCGGGCGGCCCGTCTCGGCCAAATAATCGACCACGCGCAAATGGTCATCGTGGCCATCGACGGTCGTCAGTTGTTCAAAGTTCAGCGGGTGGCGCCCGCCGGCCACTCGCCCCTTGGCCTCGTCGTCCCAGAACGGCCGCAGCTCCCGATACAGGTCCGTGAACCTGGCGGCCAGCGGCGAATCCAGCACGATCTGTACCTCGTCCCAGGCCAGGCCGTCGGCGACATCGGCGCCGCGCCGGCGATGCAGGATGTCCTCCAACTCGTAGAGCAACTCCTGCGTGCGCCCGATGCTGAACGCCGGCACCAACACCGTCCCGCGATCGCGCAATGCTTGCCGGATCACGCCTTCCAGCGTCTGCTGACGAACTGCACGACCCTGGTGGTTACGATCGCCATAGGTACTCTCCATCACCAGCAGGTCGCAACTCTCGGGCTGATCGGGCGGGGCGAGCAACGGCGTGTCTGCGGCACCCAGGTCGCCGGAGAATATGATGTGCCGCTGCGCTTCGCCGGTACCGCAGCGACACTCGACCCAGGCCGAACCGAGGATATGTCCGGCACGCCGCAAGCGGATCTCGAGCGGTGTCGTGCCGGCAACGTCAATCGGCTGCCAGCGCCCATAGGGCAAGGGGCGGATCATGCGCTCAAGTTGACGCATTACACGCCGGATCAGGTCCCTATTGCGCGTCACGCCGACTTTCAGGGCATCCTCGAGCACGACGGGCAACAGCCTGGCCGACGGCTGCGAGCAATAGATCGGGCCGCCGAAGCCCGCCGCGAGTAGGTAGGGGATGCGACCGACGTGGTCGATGTGGACATGGGTGACGATCAGTGCCCGCACCTGGTCGACCGGGAACTCGATCGCGAGTCGATGGGCATCGGCGCCGCCGGTCGAATGCTCGGCGCCCTGGAACAATCCGCAGTCGATCAGGATTGCGTCACGATCGCTCGGCCGGAGTTCATGGCAGGATCCGGTGACGCCGCCGACGGCACCGTGATGCAACACCTCCATTCAGGCGAACCGCCGCGTCTCGCCCTCACCGAGGACATTGTCCACGCAACGCCCGCACAATGCCGGATGTTCCGGATTCGTGCCAACATCGGTCCGGTGATGCCAGCAGCGGGCGCATTTGAGATGTTCGCTGGCCCAGGCCGCAATCCTGAGACCCGGGACCTCGCTGTCCATCGCCAGCGCTGAGGCGTCCGCCAGCGGCAATACGCTCGCCTCGGAGGTAATCAGCGCAAAGCGCAGCTCCTCGCCAAGTTGCCGCAACACCGCGAGCAGGTCCGCTTCGCAGTACAGCTCGACCTCGGCATCGAGCGAAGAGCCGATCACCCCCTCCTTGCGCATCAGTTCGAGCTGCTTGGCCACCGCGGTCTTGACACCGATCACCCGTCGCCAGGCATCGGCGTCCAGCGGACCCGACGCCAGCGGGAACAGCCCCTGATACCAGGTCTCCATGAACACCGAAGCACCACGCTCACCCGGCATGACCCGCCAGATCTCGTCCGCAGTGAAGCTCAAGACCGGCGCCATCCAGCGAACCATGGCCTCGACGATGTGGAACATCGCGGTCTGGCAGGAGCGCCGCGGCAGGCCGTCGGCCCGGCTCGTGTACTGGCGGTCCTTGATAACGTCGAGGTAGAAACCGCCCATATCCGCGACGCAGAAATTCAGCAGTTTCTGGTAGATCAGGTGGAAGCTGTATTCATCGTAGGCGATCCTGATTTCCTGCTGCAGCCGGTGTGCACGTCCGACCGCCCACTGGTCCAGTGCGATCATGTCGTCGGGGGCGACGCTGTGGCGCGCCGGGTCGAAGCCGTCCAGATTGGCCAGCAGGAAGCGTGCCGTGTTGCGAATCCGCCGGTAGGCATCCGAGGTGCGCTTCAGGATCTCGTCGGATACTGACATCTCGCCGCGGTAATCGGTCGCCGCGACCCAAAGACGAATGATGTCGGCACCCAGCGTCTTCATGACCACCTGCGGCGAGACCACATTGCCCAGGGACTTGGACATCTTCTTACCCTCGGCATCGACCGTGAAGCCGTGCGTCAGGACCCCGCGATACGGGGCGTGCCCATTCATCGCGACCGACGTCAGCAGGGATGACTGGAACCAGCCACGGTGCTGATCCGAGCCTTCGAGGTACAGGTCAGCGGGGCTGACCAGCTCGGCGCGCGGCTCGAGCACGCAGGCGTGGGTCACGCCCGAATCGAACCAGACGTCCAGCGTATCGGCGACCTTCTCATATCGCTGCGCCTGCTCGCCCAACAGGTCCGCTGGCTCCAGATCGAACCAGGCCTGCACGCCCTGCTGCCCGACCCGGGCCGCCACCTGTTCGATCAGCGACGCCGTGTCCGGATGCGGCTCACCGGTTTCCTTATCGACGAAGAACGCGATCGGCACACCCCAGCTGCGCTGGCGCGAGACACACCAGTCCGGCCGATTCTCGACCATGCCGGCGATTCGGGCCTGGCCCCAGTCCGGGGTCCAGGTGACACTGTCGATCTCGCGCAGCGCGGCCTCACGCAAACCGTTCTGCTGCATCGAAATGAACCATTGCGGCGTGGCGCGGAAGATGATCGGGGTCTTGTGGCGCCAGCAGACCGGATAGCTGTGCCGGAACTTCGAGGCCTTGATCAGTGCGCCATGCTCCTCGAGTACCGCGATCACGTGCTCGTTGGCCGCGAACACGTGTTCGCCCTCGAACAACGGCGTGCCGGGTAGGAAGCAGCCATTGCTGCCGACCGGGTTGTCGACCGGCAGATCGTAGCGCCGCCCGACCACATAGTCGTCCATGCCGTGGCCCGGCGCAGTGTGCACTGCCCCGGTGCCGGCCTCGAGCGTGACATGCTCACCGAGCACGATCGGGACCTGGCGATGGTAGAAAGGGTGTTGCAGCAATTGACGCTCGAACACTGCACCACGGGCGCGGCCCAGCAGGTCGTAGCTGTCTACGCCCCAGCCGAGCATCACGCCCTCGAGCATCCCCTCGGCAAGCACCAGACGCTCGTCGCCGACCTGCACGAGCACGTACTGCAGGTCCGGGTTGAGCGCGACGCCCTGGTTGGCGGGCAAGGTCCAGGGCGTCGTGGTCCAGATGACCACCGAAATATCGCCACTACCCGGCCCGTCGGCGGTCAACTGGAAATTGTCCGCGAAGGCCCCCTGCTCCACCGCCTTGAAACGCACGTCGATCGCGAACGATTCCTTGTCCTGGTATTCCACTTCCGCCTCGGCCAGTGCCGACCCGCAATCGGTGCACCAGTGCACGGGTTTCGCACCGCGACTGATGTGACCGCGTTCGTAAATCCGCCCGAGCGCACGGATGATATCGGCCTCCTGGGCGAAGTCCATCGTCAGGTACGGGGCATCCCAGTCGCCAAGTACGCCGAGACGCTTGAAATCGGAACGTTGCCGGTCGACCTGCTTCAGCGCGTAATCGCGACAGGCCTGCCGGAACTCGGCGGCGCTGATCTTCTGTCCCGGCTTGCCGACCTTCTTCTCGACCTGCAGCTCGATCGGCAGCCCGTGGCAGTCCCAGCCGGGCACATACGGGGCGTCGAAACCGGCCAGCGTGCGGCTCTTGACGATGATGTCCTTGAGCACCTTGTTGACCGCATGCCCGATGTGGATCTCGCCGTTCGCATAAGGGGGACCATCGTGCAGCACGAATTTATCGCGCCCTTCACAGGCCTCGCGGACCTTACGGTAAAGCCCGGTGGCCTCCCAGTGCCTGAGCATCTCCGGTTCGCGTTGAGCCAGGTTGGCCTTCATCGGGAACGCGGTCTTGGGAAGATTCAGTGTGTCCTTGTAATTATTGCTCACGGACTTGACCCGCTTGTTCGGTGTGTTGAGTGCTGGCCCGACCCGCGCCCGGCCATCGCGTCCAGAAGATGTATCTCTCGCGCGCTTTTTACATCGCGCTCGATCTGGGCCTTCAGCGCCTCGAACGACTCGAACCGCTGTTCGTCGCGAATGTGCCCGACGAAATCGACTTCGACATGTCGACCGTACACCTCGTCGTTAAAATCGAATACATGCACCTCGAGCAGCAGACGATCGTCACCGTCGACCGTCGGCCGGTTGCCGATGTTCGCCACCCCGGCCAGAGGCTGCTCGTCGAGCCCCAGCACCTGCACCGCGAACACGCCGCGCAACGGGGTCGATCGACGCAGCAAGCCGACGTTCAGCGTCGGAAACCCGATCGTGCGACCGCGCTTGTTGCCGTGCGCAACACGACCACAAATCCGGTAACGCCGACCCAGGCAGCGCGCCGCATGTTCGAGTTCGCCGCGCTGCAGCGCCTCGCGAATCCGGGTACTGCTAACGCGGTCACCGTCTTCGGAGACCGTATCGAGACTTTCCACCCCGAACCCCTGTTCGAGACCCATCTCGCGCAACATCGCGAAGTCGCCGGTCCGCCCCCTGCCGAAGCGGAAATCGTCGCCTACGTAGAGGTGACGAATACCGAGCTTGTCGACCAGCACGCCGCGAATGAACTCGAGCGCTTCGACGTTGGCGAAGGCCGCGTCGAAGCGGATCAGCAGAACGCGATCGATGCCGCAGCGGTCTATCGCCTCCAGCTTCTCGCGCAGGCGCGTGAGTCGCGCGGGTGCCCGCTCGGGGCAGAAAAATTCCATTGGCTGCGGTTCAAACGTGATCACCAGCGCCGGCAGACTGAGCCCGCGGGCACGCTCGGTCAGCGCCGCGAGCACCGCCTGATGACCGAGATGCACACCGTCGAAATTTCCAATCGTGGCGACACAGTCGCGGTGGGCGGCGCGCAGATTGTGCAATCCCCGGATCAGTAACACGGTTTCGGCCAGTCAATTCAGCATGGATCGCGCATTATATCGGGAACCAGCCGGCAACTGTGGGGACATAATCCGCCTGATCGGCGCCGAAAAAGAAATACCCGGCCGCATCCCTGCTGCCGGGTATAGCCACCTGGGCCTCGTGTCGATCCGTCCTGGACCCCGCGACTTCCATGTCGACCGGTACTTCCCGTACTTTCACTTCGTCCCTGAAGGTGGTGCGATGAGTATCGTCGGCCGGGCAGCACTCGCAAAGGCGCACAATGCCGGAGTCCTTGTAGGATTCGTCCTAGGAACGCTTATCACCGGCTGTGGACGGGGTGAACAGCCCTTCGATCAGCAGCAGGACTACGCCGAGCGTAATTGCACTATCGGCCACGTTGAAGGCCGGCCAGTACCATTCGTGCCAGTGCCACTGCAGGAAATCCACGACCTTGCCGAGCCAGAGCCGATCGATCAGGTTCCCCACCGCACCCCCGATGATCAGCGCGAGGCCATAACCAGCGAGACGCTCGTGGGCTTGCAATCGCCGGAGCCAGACCATCATCACCAGCGAGACGATCACGGCCACCGCGACGAAGAACCAGCGCTGCCAGCCTCCCGCATCGCTGAGGAAACTGAACGCCGCGCCGGTGTTGTACACCAGGGTGAGATTGAACACCGGCCAGATGGTCAACACCTCGTACTCCCGGAAACTCAGCAGCACTGCGAATTTGCTGACCTGGTCCAGGACGATTACCAGTGCACTAACCCATAACAAACGCAACAATTCCGCACCCCCCTCAGGCGCGTGCCCGCAAGTCCCGCGGGCGCAGACCCGCGGCCAGCAGGACGGCCAAATAGACACAAGCGCCGACCAGGATCAGGCCGGCCAGCCAGACCACACGCTGAACACGCTGCGCGGCCACCCATTCCGCGAGCCCGGGCTCGAGCCACAACAACAGCGCCGCCATCGCCGCCGCTGCCAACCCCACCTGCCCCATCAATCCCGCCCACCCCGCATCCGGGGTGTAGGCATCGTCCCGGCGCAGCCCGCGATAGAGCAGAAACGCATTCAGGTATGCGGAAAGGGTCGTCGCCAGCGCCAAACCGGCGTGCTTGAGCGGAAAGATCAGCGCAAGGTTCAGCAGCATGTTGGCCGCCATCGCGATGACCGCGATTCGGACCGGCGAACGCGTATCCTGTCGGGCGTAGAAACCCGGGGCCAGCACCTTGATCAGGATGAATGCCTGCAGCCCGAGCGCATAGGCCATCAGACTGCGCTCCGCCATCGCGACGTCATGGGCATCGAACACCGCGGATTGGAACAGCGTCGCAATGATGGGACCCGCCAGCACGATCAGACCGACCGCCGAAGGCACGCCGAATATCAGCGTCATACGCAGTCCCCAATCGAGGGTATGGCTGAAGGCCTCGGGCGCCGCCTCGGCCCGACGGCGCGACAGTCGCGGCAGGATCACCGTGGCCAGCCCGACACCGAGGATGCCGAGTGGAAACTCCATCAGGCGGTCCGAGTAATATAGCCACGAGATGCTGCCGGTGACCAAGAACGATGCGAGCACCGTGTCCAGCAGCAGGTTGATCTGGGTCACCGACACCGCGAACAGCGCCGGAAGCATCAATTTCAGCACACGTCGGACGCCCGGATCGTGAAAGCCGGGTCGCGGCCGGGGCAGCAGCTTGAGCTGCGCAAGGAAAGGCAATTGGAACGTGAACTGCGTGATGCCGGCGAGCAGCACACCCCAGGCCAGCGCGACGATGGGCTCTGCCATCAACGGTGCCAGCCAAAGCGCGGCAGCGATCAGGCAGAGGTTTAGCAGCACGGGCGTGAAGGCCGGCACCGCGAAGCGGTCGTGGGCGTTCAGAATGCCCCCCGCGAAGGCCGTCAACGAGATGAAGAACAGGTACGGGAACGTGAGACGCAGCATATCGCTCGCAAGGGCGAGCTTCCCTGTCTCGCCATCGATCACCCACCCGAACGCGAACAGCGCCACCACCAAAGGCGCAATGACCATACCAAGCAGAGAGACCCCCAGTGTCACGAGACCCAGGCTGCCGGCGACGTGATCGACGAACTGCCGCAGCTCATCGGCGCCCCGCCGGCTGCGGTATTCGCTCAGGACCGGCACGAAGGCAGTGGCGAACGCCCCTTCGGCGAACAGGCGGCGCATAAAGTTCGGTATCTTGAATGCGACAAAGAAGGCATCGGTCTGGGCACTGGCGCCGAACACCTGGGCCATGACCAGGTCGCGGACGAATCCCAGGACGCGGGACAACAGGGTGTGGCCGCCGACGGTGGACAGTGACTTGAGCAGAGACAGCGCAGGATCCTCCGGAAAGCGGCGATTATAGAGGCAGCCGCGGCACGATTTCGTCGCGGATGCGACACTTGACACGACCCCGCAAGCCCCGCATAATTTCGCGTCTTTCGTGAAGCGGAACCGAACCAGGAGATCCGGATTGGCCAACTCAGCACAAGCACGCAAGCGCGCCCGCCAGGCCGAAAAGCACCGCCAGCACAACGCCGGCCGCCGCAGCATGATGCGCACCGAGTTGAAGCGGGTGATCAATGCGATCGAGTCGGGCAACAAGGCCGAGGCCGAGAGCGCCTTCAAGGCGGCGGCGCCGCTGCTCGACAGACTGGCGAACAAGGGCCTGATTCACAGGAACAAGGCCGCCCGCCACAAGAGCCGCCTGAACGCGAAGATCCGCGCCCTCTAGGGGCGACGAGATCTACCCGAAAAACCGGCCATGGGCCGGTTTTTTTGTCTCAGATCAAACACCCGCCGCGCTTGTAGGGAATTTCTTACAAGTGCAGCAGATCCTGGTCATTCCGCCCCTGCCCGCAGTGTGGCAATCTACAGCTGTCGTCGAAACGGATTCAATGGACTGCCCACTGCGCCAGGATGCGCCGCACGGACCAAGGAGTTTGCCAACCAAGCCTGACGACACCTAAACCCCGGGCACACGGATCCGCCTGGGGTTTTTTATTGCGCGTCCTCGCGAACTTGACCGTCAGACCAGCACCAGGTTATCGCGATGAATCAATTCGTCGTCGTCGACGTAACCAAGGATCTGCTCAATCTCGCACGACGGACGTCCGAGGATCTGTCGCGCCTCGCCCGCAGCGTAGTTCACAAGCCCCCTGGCGATCTCACGGCCGTCTTCGGCGACACAGACCACCATCTCACCACGCCGGAAATCGCCAATCACCGCCTTCACCCCGACTGCCAGCAGGCTGCGCCCGGATTCGCGTAGCACCCTGACCGCACCGGCATCGAGCACCAGGCGCCCCCGAGCCTGCAGCTGACCGGCAAGCCACCGCTTGCGTGCTGCGTCCGGTCCCTGCGATGGTGTGAGCACTGTCCCCAGCGACTCACCGCGCTGCAACCGTAGCAGCACGCCGTCCGCACGCCCATTGGCGATGACCGTGACGGTACCTGAGCGCGCCGCGAGACGTGCCGCGCGTAGTTTGGTGTGCATCCCACCGCGACCGAGCAGGCCGCCGTCGCCAGCCATCAGATCCAGTGAGGAATCGCCGGCCGCGGCATCCGAAACAAGCTTCGCGTCAGGGTTAGACCGCGGGTCGGCATCATAGAGGCCGTGCTGATCGGTCAGCAGCACCAGCAGCTCGGCCTCGATCAAATTGGCGACCAGTGCCGCCAGGGTATCGTTATCGCCGAACCGCAACTCGTCATTGGCCACCGCGTCGTTCTCATTGACCACCGGAACCACGCCAAAGCCGACCAGCGCCCGCAACGTACTGCGCGCATTCAGGTAACGCTTGCGATCGGACAGGTCGTCGTGCGTGAGCAGCACCTGGGCAGTGTGTAGCCCGCGCCGCTGGAAACAGCTTTCCCAGGCCTGGACCAGCCCCATTTGCCCGATCGCGGCGGCCGCCTGCAGATCGTGCAGACTGCCCGGGCGCCGCACCCAGCCCATGCGGTTCATGCCCTCGGCGACCGCGCCCGACGAGACGATCACGACCTCGATACCGACCGCAAGCAGATCCGCAGCCTGGTCGACCCATTGGCGCAAGCGCTCGCGATCCAGGCCACGCCCATCGCCAGTGATCAGGGCACTGCCGATCTTGACCACCCAGCGCCGCGTCTCGGGAATGCGTCGGCGCAGCATCAGGAGCCCAACGGATCGTAAGGTTCGTCATCGGCGCCCGCTTGGGCCCTCGGCATTTGCTCGGCGCGCAGCGCGTCGAGGCGGCCGGCCAAAGCCTTGACCAGATCGTCCAGACCATCGCGCGTAACCGCAGACACACCGAACACCGGACCAGACCATGCCAACTCTGCCAACAGCGCGCGCTCGCGCTCCGCATATTCAGTCGGGTCGAGCAGGTCGCGCTTGGTCAGCACCAGCCAGCGCTCACGCCCGGCCAGGTCCCGGCCGAACTTTTCCATCTCGTCGACAATACAGCGTACCGCCGCAGCGGGCGGGGAACCGTCGAGCGGCGCGATATCGACCAGATGCAGCAGCAGCCGCGTGCGCGAGAGGTGTTTGAGGAACCGAATCCCAAGCCCGGCGCCCTCAGCGGCGCCACCGATCAAACCAGGGATGTCGGCAATCACGAAACTGGAGCCACTGGCCGCACGGACCACACCGAGCTTGGGGTAGAGGGTGGTGAATGGATAGTCCGCGACCTTGGGACGCGCGCTGGACACCGCCGAGACCAGACTCGACTTGCCGGCATTCGGCAGCCCGAGCAGGCCGACATCCGCAAGCAGCACCAGTTCCAGATGCAGGGTCCGCCGCTCTCCTGCGGTGCCAAGGGTCGACTGACGCGGCGCACGGTTGGTGCTGCTCTTGAAGTGCACGTTGCCGAGTCCATGTTGGCCTCCACGCGCGACCAACAGTTCCTCATCTACCGCGACCAGTTCTCCGATGAATTCCCCGGTGTCGGCATCCGACACGCGAGTACCGACAGGGACGCGCACCTGGAGGCTGTTACCCTTGCGCCCCGTCATCTGCCGACCCATGCCGTTTTGGCCACGCTCGGCCGCGTGGCGGCGCCTGTGGCGAAAATCGACCAGGGTATTCAACCCGCTGTCGGCAACCAGGAACACGTGGCCGCCGTCGCCCCCATCGCCACCGTCAGGCCCCCCTCTGGGGATGTATTTTTCACGGCGGAAGCTGACGCAGCCGT
>CBDTXT010000019.1:0-15441 GCA_965364465.1 uncultured Chromatiaceae bacterium | reverse complement strand
CACGAAGTCCAGCGCCAGATTGACGACCTCCTGGTTGGACGGTTTCTCGAACACCTTGAACACGGTCTCGACGAAGGCCTGGCCGGGCCCCGAAAGGACTCGTTCTAACAGGCCCCTGAGCGTGTTGCCGGCGGCCTCGCGGCCCCCGGGCTGCGACACCAGGCGAACGTACAGCGGGTGCGGTTCCGCCGCCAACGGCAGGTCGTGCGGCCTGGCGCCGATAAAGCCGACATAGTACGCGGGTTTTCGCTGCGCCTTGCGCCAGAGCCCCTCGATCTCCGGGCGCGGAAGCAGCCCTTCCTGGAGCACCAGACGGACGGTCTGGATCTGCTGCTCCGGCTCGCTCTCGAACGGCAGGTGCTCGACCAGGTAGCTGGCCAGAATCGAACCCATGCGGCCCTCGACCACGGCGCGCTTGCCGAGCATGTGACGCGCGTTGGTCGCATCCTCCATGGCCCACCACGCACGCCTGGCCAGTTCATCGGTAAGCCCCTGGGCGCAGACGGCCGCGACCACCGCCTCCGGCTCACCGAGCAACAACAGTTGCTCGAGGCTGTCATCGCGCATCTGACCCATCCGGGTCCAGCGTTGCAGATACACGGGGTAACCCCCCGGCGAGCCGAGGATCTGTCCGGACAGCAGTTCCCTGACGCGTTTCAGGTACTGCTCGTCGCGCCCGGTCGGGTGCAGCGCGATCTGGGACTCGCCGCCGGCCGAAAGGCCGTACACGGTCATCGTGGACTCGTTGATACGGATCGCCTGCGGCTTGTTCGCGAGCAGCACATTGAGACGCAGCGTGTCCTGGGGGGAGAGTTCCATAATGATCGAGGACCCCGAGCGGGCCCGCGCGGACGGGGCTCAGCCCTCGGCGGGCGGTACGTAGGTCGGATCCTGCGGATTCAGGAAGATGAACTGGCGCTCGCCCGCCTCGATCTCCACGAAGTCGAGCGTCGCGCTGTCGAGCAGCGGGACGTACTCGGGGGCCATCACGATCTGCACGCCTTCAGACTGGAATCGAATATCGTCCTCGGTGCCCTCATCGAAACCCATGCGATAGTCGATACTGCCATCGGGCCGCTGTTGCGCCGCCAGACGCAACGCCATGCCCGCAGTGCCACCCTGCTCGGCTGCCACCTTGACCTGCGCTGCCGCCTGCGGCGTTACCTTGAACATATCTCAACTCTCCTGTGATCCATGGTTGTCGGCCGGGATTCAACGCCTTGGGTCGCGGCAACGGCGGACGAAGTCAACGAAGCGTTGCGCCCAGGGGTGTGACCGGGTGTCCCGCAGATGCGCGTAGCTCGCCAGCAGATTCCGATAGACGATGCCATCGTGCGCACCATCCAGCCCCTGGCCGCGTTCGACGCGTTACGCGAAATCGAGGCCTTCAGGCACCCGTCGCAGCGCCGAGTAATGAAACTCGTGCGCCGAGATCGGCTCGCTGCCGTCAATGGAAAGCGGCCAGGGATGCGCCGCCGTCTCGCGCAGCCGCACATATCCGCGCCCCTGAGGCTTCGGGTGCATCACCACCTGCGCCGGAATCGCTCCCGCCATTTTACGCGTCTTTCCGTCCCAGGTCAGGCTGTCACCGAGGTACATCAAGCCACCACATTCCGCGTATACCGGGCCGCCGCGCTCGATGAACGCAGCGACCGCAGCGCGCATGGCCGAATTGCGTTCCAGGTCGTCCATGTGGGTCTCGGGAAAGCCCCCACCGAGGAACAATCCATCACAGACCGGCAGGTCACGGTCGTGCAACGGACTGAACGGCACCAGCTCGGCTGCGGCCGCCTGCAGGGCCTCGAGGTCTCCCGCATAGTAGAAGCCGAACGCGGAGTCGCTGGCATAGGCAATCCGCACCCGGTCCGTGCCCACCGCGGCCGCAGACGGTGTCACGGGCGGCGGCGGGGGCACCTTGGCAGTTGCAGCGAGGGTGCGCAGCATCGTCAGGTCTACAGCATCCCGAATCAGGCGGGCCATGCGGTCGATATGTAGCCGACCACCGCTCAGCTCATTGCTCGGCACCAAACCGAGGTGTCGCTCGCTGATCACGAGATCGTCGCTGCGCTGAACCGCCCCCACCACAGGCACGTCGGTGTAGTGCTCGATGACGGCGCGCAACTTGGCTTCGTGGCGGCTGCCGCCGACCTTGTTGAGGATCACGCCGGCGATGCGGATGCCCGGATCGAACGCCTGATAGCCGAGGATCAGCGGTGCGACACCGCGGGTCATGCCCTGGCTGTCCAGCACCAGCACGATCGGTGAACCGAGTTGCGCGGCCAGCGCGGCGTTGCTGTTGCTGCCGTCCAGCGCCAGACCATCGTAAAGCCCCTTGTTTCCCTCTACCAGGCCGATTTCCGCGCCGCGCATCTTGTCCGCGAACAGCTCGCTGATCTCGGCGCGCTGCATGGTGTAGAAATCGAGATTGTGGCAGGCACGCCCAGCGGCCTGACCGAGCCACAGGGGGTCGATATAGTCCGGGCCCTTCTTGAAAGGTTGTACCCGATCACCGGCCGCGCTGAGCGCCGCACAGATGCCGATCGAGAGCGTGGTCTTGCCCGAGGACTTGTGCGCAGCCGAGATGTAGAGATGAGGCATTGACTGTCCCTAACGCAAAACGGGGCGACCCGGACAGTCACCCCGCGATCGATCAGCGTGGAACCGCCGATGTCACTTTGCGTGATGCGGATCTGCGACCTCGTCGGCCAGCGAATCCGGCAGCAGCTGCAACAGTCGCACGCCGATGAAGGTGGCGAGTACGGCCAGCGCGAAGCCACCCACCCCGAGCAGGAATTCCGGCAGTGACGGCGCATAGTGGCGCGCCGCACCGTTCACGCCGTCGTAGTATCCCGACTCGATGATGGTGTGGTCGGGGAACATGTTCAGCGGGAAGGCCTGACCACCGATCACTATCACATAGATCGCCGAAAGCCCGCCGATCACTACCAGCAGCGATGCGAGTGCAATCGCGCCGCGCTGCATGCCGAGCGCCGGGTGAAACAATATGCCCATCGGCGCCAGCATCCCGAGCAGGACCCAGCCGATCCAGAAGGTCCAGGTATAAACGCCACCGTCACGCAGGATGAACGCCTCGAAGGCGTGGTTCTCGGTGCCGTAGAGATTGGTGAGGTGGTATACGACCGTGAAGTAAAAGACCGCCGCGACGAAGACCCCGAGCAGGTTCTTCAGCCGGCGCAACACCAGATCACCCAATGGGCGGTCGTCGGTGTCGAAGGTGAACATCAGCACCAGGAGGTAGAGCGCCAGCCCGTACGCGAACGACATGATGATGAACATCGGGGCCATGATGGCCGCATCGTAACCCTGCCGCGCCACCAGGAATCCGAAAATGGAGCCGGTACCGGTGGTCAGGGCCAGGCGCCAGACGAACGCGAACACGCCGACGCCACGGCTGTAGTCGTTCGCCTTGCGCTCCATCATCGAGAACAGGTAGACGGCGACGATCGCGAGGAAGCCGACGTACAGGTAGATGTTCCAGGCGAAAATGGATTTGAAATTGTAGGTCGTCATCGCCACGATGAGGCGACTCGGCTGACCGAGATCGAGCACCAGCACGATCAGCCCGCCGACGAGCAGCGTGATCGCCATCAGCGCGGACAGGCGCGCGAGCGGCTTGTACATCTTCTGACCGAACACCGAGCCGATCGAGGCCACGTTCAGCGCCCCCGAGGCGGCGACAATCAGGAAGATCGCGAACACGTGCGGCGTGCCCCAGACGATCTGGTTGTTCATCCCGGTGACCCAGTGTCCCTCGTGCTCCATGAAGAGGGTGGCAAAGCCGCCGACAGCGACGATTGCCGCCAGTACCGCGAGCAGCCCCCAGTAGCGTGGACTCTCGATGCCCCATTCGCGGTAGTGAATCTTTTTCATTGCCGAAAAACTCTCCGGAAAACGGTCAGACGTCGGTATAGCGGACGGCGGTATTCAGCTTGAGATCACCGCGGATCTGCACCGTGGGATAACGCTTCATTGCCTGCGACACCGCGCTGTTCGGATCTTTGAGATCGCCGAATACGATTGCACCCTGCTCGCAGGCATCCTGGCAGGCAGTCGTCTGCTGCCCATGGTCGAGGCGATGCACGCAGAAGGTGCAGCTCTCGACGCAGCCCTTGCCGCGCGGCACCGCGGTCGACTTGGACTCAACGGCCTCGTGGATGAACGATCGGGCATTGTATGGGCAGGCCATCATGCAGTAGCGACAACCGATACAGGTATGGCGGTCGACCAACACGATACCGTCGGCGCGCCGGAACGAGGCACCGGTCGGACACACATCGACGCACGGTGGGTGCTCGCAGTGCTGACACAACATCGGCAACTGGGTGACGCGGCCGGTCAGCTTGTTCTTGAGCTTGACCTGACGGATCCAGCGCGGGCGCTGCATGTCCCAGGTCTGTTCACTCGCACCCTCCGGCTTGACCAGTTGGTCGAGACCGTTCTCCTTTTCACAGGCGTCAACACAGGCGCTGCAACCGTCGGCGCACCGGGTCGTGTCGATCAGCATGCCGTAGCGCACCTCGTCGGTCACGGCCTTGTCGCGCGGTGCCGCGTTCGCCACGGAATGCAGATAGACCCCCGGGACGATCGTTGCCGCGGCGGCCGCGCCGGCCCCGGCGAGGAAACCACGGCGGCCCTCGTCAATCGGCTGGTCGGTATCAGTCGGCTTTTCGGTCAGCTGACTCATGCTCAATTCCCCGTCGGCTTGGTGGCGTGACAGCTGAAACAGTCCAGCGAGGCCCCGGTGTACTCGTGGCATCCGGCGCAGAACTCGCCGGAGGAGTCCACCGGCACGTGGTTACCCTGGGCATCCTTCCGGACATGGCAATCCACGCATCCGGCCAGGCTGTTGTCGGTATCCCGAATACCCTGGTGCACGGTGATGTCGCGCTGGTGCTTGATCAGTTCGAAATGACTGCGGCGCATGAACGCTGTCGGCGCCACGCAGGCGTCGAGCCCGTCCGCCTTCGCCGTACCCTCGATACCTTCGCCGGCGTGCGCGGTGCCAAGGCCTCCGAGGAGGCCGAGGCACATCGCGATCAACAGACTGAAGCCAAAGTTACCTTTCATTGCCACACAGGCCCCTGCTTGCTTGGTCGCGACCGATTACTCACCCAGACCCATCTTGATGTAGCCGGTCGGGCAGACATCGGCACAGATGTGACAGCCTATGCAGCGGTCGTAATCGGTGGCCACGTAGCGCCCGGTGGTGGACTCGGTCTTCTTCACGCGATACACCGCGTCCTGCGGGCAGAAAATCACACAGTTGTCGCACTCGAAGCACATGCCGCAGCTCATGCAGCGCTTGGCCTCTTCCTGTGCCTGGGCCTCTTCGAGCCCGATCAGACGCTCGTGGAAATGACCGAGCACGTCATCCGCGGTCGGCACCTCTTCCTTGCGCTTGAGTCGCGGCGTATAGGCGAAGTGGGCCAGAAACAGCTCGTCGTGCGGGATGACCTCGGCGAACGAGCGATCCTCGTAATTGTGTACCGCCCAGTCGCCGTCCGAGGTACCGCGCAGGTCGCCGCGCTCGCTGACGTCGAAGTGCTCGGCGGCAAGGCCGGCCTCCTTCAGCTTCTCGTCCAGGTTGAAGTGGTGGACATCGACCTTGGGGCGCTTTTTGTGCTGTTTCTTCTGCAGATACTCGTCGATCGAGTCGGAGGCCACCGAGGCCTGACCGATCGCGGTGGTCAGCAGGTGCGGACGGATGATGTCACCGGCCGCGAAGTGCTTCTCGCGATCCGGCACCTGGTAGAAGGCATCGGCATTGATCAGGCCGCGGCCGTTGTCGAGGGCCTCGAGGCCGGTCAGATCACCGCCCTGCCCGATGGCCGAAACGATCAGGTCGGCTTCGATCGTCTGCTCGGTACCCTCGACCGGGGTCGGGCGCCCATTGTCGAGCGTGCACTTCGCGATGACCAAGCCGGTTGCGCGACCCTCCGCATCCTTCTCGATACCGACCGGCATCACCTCATCCAGGATGGTGACACCCTCGTGCAGTGCATCGTGCACTTCGTGCTCGGCCGCAGTCATATTGCTCTTCGGGAACAACGAGGTCAGCGTGACCTCGGAGCCCTGGCTCACGGCGGTCATGGCCGCATCATGCGCGACGAAGCCGTCATTCACGACCAACTCGGGCCGGTCGGTCGGGTTGGTCTGCTCGATATGCCCCAGGCGGCGGGCAACGGAAACGACGTCGATCGAGGTGTCACCACCACCGACGCACACCACCTTTTTCGCCGTGACCTTCATGCGGCCTTCGTTGAAGGCCTTGAGAAAGGCGACACCGGAGACACAGTTCGGGGTGCCTTCCCACTCGTCCAGGAACAGACCGCGGCCACTCCAGCAGCCGACCGCCCAGAGGATGGCATCGAAGTCTTTCTCGAGCTGCTCGATCGTGATGTCGGAACCGACGCGCACGCCAGTACGCACCTCGACACCACCCATGTCAACGATACGCTGGATCTCGCCGGCGAGCTTGTCGCGGGGGATGCGGTAGTTCGGGATACCGTAGCGCATCATGCCGCCCAGCTCGGGCTGCGATTCAAAGATCGTGACGCCGTGACCCTTGCGGCGCAGCTGATAGGCACCGGCCATACCGGCGGGCCCACCGCCGATGATTGCGACCTTCTTGCCGGTGTCTGGGCCTGCCTGAAACTTGTAACCATTGACCAGCGCGGTATCGCCGATGTACTGCTCGACCGCATTGATGCCGACGAAATCCTCGACCTCGTTGCGGTTGCAACCATCCTGACAAGGCGCCGGGCACACGCGTCCCATCATGGACGGGAAGGGGTTCGCTTCAGTCGAACGCTGGAATGCATACTCCTGCCAGCTCATATCGCCGGCCGGCTTCTCCTGGCCGCGCACGATCGCCAGCCAGCCGCGGATATCTTCACCCGAGGGACAGCTGCCCTGACAGGGAGGGGTCTTGTGCACATAGGTCGGGCATTTGTGCGAGCTATCCTCGACGAAGATCTTGTCGGTAAAAGAATCCCACTGGTTCTCGCCGTCTTCGAAACGACGCCATGTGAGCTTGGTGTTCATCTCATCGCTAGGAGTTGCCATCTAAAACTCTCCTTACCTTGAATGCCCAGATGATCCCGTGGGATCGGTTGTTTTTTGCTCCGAACACGCCTGCCGTTTAAGCGGCGTCGTCTTCGGGTGCATCTTCATCGTCCTCGCTGACCTGACCGGTCAGGACGATAGCGTTCGAAACCAGCTGGTGGACGCTGACGATCATGTCCATGTCCAGGCCGTAGTACGGCAGCACCTTGGTGAACTGCGACTTACAGATCGCGCAGATCGCCGCCATGTTGGTGACACCATGGTCTTCTATGACGTTCTTCAGCGCCTCCATGCGTGGCTTGGCGCCCTTAACCCGCAATTCCATCAGGTCGTCGGTCAACAACCCGCCGCCACCGCCGCAGCAGAAAGTCTTCTCGTGGATGGTCTCCGGCGCCATGTCCACGAAGTTGTTGCAGACGGCCTTGATCACGTTGCGCGGGATCTTGAACTGGCCACCCGGCTCGCTGCCCATGCGCGACGCGCGCGCCACGTTGCAGGAGTCGTGGAAGGTCAGGACCATGTCGTCGTTCGCGGACTTGTCGATGTTCAGCGTGCCCTTCTGGATCTCACCCCAGGTGAACTCCAGGATGTGTTGCGGCACCGGGTATTTCGGATCGAGGAAGTCGAATGGGCCGGCGAGCGTATTCAGGAAGCTGTAGGCAACGCGCCAGGCATGTCCGCACTCGCCGAAGATGATCCGCTTGACGCCCAACTCGAGGGCCGCCTCGCGGATGCGCAACGAAACCCTACGCATGTTTTCGTAAGAGCCGATGAACATGCCGAAGTTCGCCGCTTCGGAGGCCTTGGAGCTCAGGGTCCAGGACACCCCCGCCTCATGGAACACCTTGCCGTATCCGATCAAGCCATCGACATGCGGTTCGGCGAAGAAGTCTGCCGAGGGCGTAACCAGCAGGATGTCGGCGCCCTTGACGTCTAGCGGGTATTTGACCGCAACGCCGGTCTCGTCCTCGACGTCCTCTTCGAGGCCCTCCAGCGTATCCGCCAGCGCGGCCTCGGGGAGACCGAGATTGTTGCCGATCTTGTAGACCTTGCCGATGATCTCGTTGCAGTACTTCTGCCCCACCCCGATGCGGTCCATGATCTCGCGCGCGGCCATCGAGATCTCGGCGGTGTCGATACCATACGGACAGAACACCGAGCAGCGGCGGCACTGCGAGCACTGGTGGAAATAGCTGTACCAGTCGTCCAGCACCTCCCGGGTCAGATCCTCGGCACCGACGAGCTTGGGGAAATACTTGCCGGCAAAGGTGAAGTGCCGACGGTAAACCTTGCGCAGCAGGTCCTGACGGCCAACCGGCATGTTTTTGGGGTCGCTGGTGCCCAGATAGTAGTGGCACTTGTCCGTGCAGGCGCCGCACTTCACGCAGGAATCGAGATAGACCTGCAGCGAGCGGTACTTGCCCAGCAGATCCCCCATCGCCTCGATGGCCTTATCGTGCCAGTCTTCAGGCAGTTCGCCAGGAAAGTTCAGCGGCGCCTGAAACTCCGGCTTGGCAACGTACGGCTTGCTGTGCGCCATCGTGCCGGACACGACCGCCGGAATCTCCGGGTATTCCTTCAGCTCGGGAATCTGAAACTCTACTTTTGCCATGCTCGCTGACTCTCTTCCGTCTTACTGTTCCAGCCTACGCGCCCAATCGGCGACGTGGCGTTGCTCACGGGGATTGTCGATCTGGTTGCGCGTCGGGCTGAAAAATACCCCCGGCGCGTGCAGTAGCTTGCTGATCGGGAAGATGATCATCAGCGCTGCGACAAGCAACAGGTGCACGACGATGAACGGATCGGCCGGCAGATTCGGCATCTCGCTGAAGTTGAAGTACATCAGGGCCCGGAAAAACGCCTTGACCGCGACTACGTCGGTATGGGCGACGAAGGTGGTCATCGCACCGCTCACGCCGATCAACAACAGCAGCATCAGCATCAGGTGATCGGACGGCGCCGAAATGTACCGGACCCGGTCAACAAACAGGCGCCTCGCCCACAGGCCCAGCAGGCCGATGATCATCGCGAAGGCGAGGTATTTGAACAGCGGGCTGACAAAGGCCACCGCCGCCATGATCCATTCCGCGTCTGTGAAGTACCGAAGATGGCGGAAGAGCACCGCGAATAGCGCCATGTGGAACAGCCAGCCGAACAACCATGTCCACTTGGTCGACTTGAAGAGGCTTTCGAAAAACACGACTTCGCGGAACATGCGCAGCACGACACCGCCCTGGGTCACCGGCGCCGGCGTGGTCGGGATCTTTAGCGGCGCCGGCGTCTTCCAATACAGCATGATGCGACGGGCCAGACCCACCACCAGCAGCACGGTAGCGGCATAGAACAGTACGGCAAATGCGATCGTCAGAAACGACATGTTTCCGAAAACCTCTCTAGGTTTGATGGGCCGGGCGGATCATCGCTGAGCCGCCCGGGGAATCAGCAGCGAATCAAACGCAGCCGGTCGGCTTCGGCAGACCAGCGTATCGGCACGCCTGCTTGCCGGGGCCATAGGGAAACAGACCGTACAGGTACTTGCTGTTGCCCTTGTCTTTGCCCATCTTCTTGCCAACGGCCTTGGTCAACACGCGGACCGCCGGGGCGATCTGGTACTCTTCGTAGTACTCACGCAGAAAGTTGATGATGTCCCAGTGCTCGTCGGTGAGATCCAGTTCGTCTTCCTTCGCCATTACCTCGGCAACCCCGGGCTCCCACTCGTTGATGTTCGCCAGATAACCTTCTTCGTCGGTTTCAAAGGTCTTACCATTTACTTCGATAGGCATGTCTATCTCCTCTCAGAAAGAGTTTTGTGTTTCGACCTGACCTTAGAGCCAGGCCTGTACCTTGTCGTTGGCTTCCACCAGATCGACGAAACCCGCGTAATCGACCACCTCGACGCCATCGATAAGACGGTCGTCTTTGATGGCGCGAGCCATGAGATCGGACTTCAGAGCGCAAACCTTCCTGTCGCCCATTGCGTCTTTCACCATGCCTTCGGCCGCGGTGCCCTTCATGGCGCCGTAGACACCGTCCTCGATCAGCAGGATCGCGGAACCGGCCTGCGAGAACTTGATCGCCGCCTCCAGCGAGTTCTTTTCGAACGGCGACTTGTTAACTGTGTGCAGATCAGCCATTAGATCACCTCAGAAACTGAATACGACTTCGGATTCGGCCATCAGCTGCGCGACCTGATCCGCATCCACCGGCTCGACGATATTGTCGACCTCTTCCTCGGTCTCGAAATCTTCCCAGGCCACCTCGATGAGGTCGTCCGAGGTCAGACCGCGCGCCTCGAGCGATGCCTTGTCGACGTACATATGGCGCACGCCGTAGTCACCGAGGGTGCGATAAGTCGGCAGAAAGTTCTTCATGTCCGACTCCGATGTATCGCTGCCCTTGACCAGCTGAAACACACCGTCATCCATGAACATCAGGCTGACCTCCTGGTCGAACGCCGCGCCGATCAGCACGACCTCGAGCGATTCCCAGGCATAGATGGTCCCGTAGGGAGCCCGACGGTTCAGATACATGAACTTCTTGATATCAGACATCGTTACTGACTCCCTCAATCACCGAACACGACCAGACGGTCGGCCTGGATGGCGGCCTCGACCAGCTGACCCAGCCCGGAGATCCGGAACTTGGGCGCGATGTTGGTCGCGTCTTTACCGTTACGTTGCGCCTCACCCTCGTCCACGAGGCCGCGGCGCTGGGCCGCGGCCACGCAGAGGACCAGATCGAGGTCGTACTTCTCTGCCAGCTCCACCCAGCGATTCACGATATTGCGATCGTCCTGCGGCGGCGTAGTCAGACGGGTGCCGTTGAGGACACCGTCGTGGTAGAAGAACACGCGGAACACCTCGTGGCCCTTCTCCAGTGCCGCCTTGGTGAAGTGATAAGCCGAGTCGGTCGCCTGGTGCTGATAGGGACCCTCGTTCACCTGTACTGCCAGTTTCATAATCCTTGTATGACCTCGTCTGGAACCGCTCTTAGAAGCGGATATAGGTGGAGGAGTTCAAGCTCTTACGGGAACCACGCCAGTTGTCGATGTGGTACTTGGTGAACGGCAGCTCGACGGCTTCGAAGAAGCGCGGCCAGCCGATACGCTCGATCCACTCGTTGATGCGTTCCCAATCCCGCGCGCCTTCCTTGTAGGCATTCAGGATCTTCTTGACGATGGCGGTCGCTTCCGGCCAACGCGGCGGGTTGTTCGGGATACCCGCTGCAACCAGCTTCTGGAAGGTCGGCTTGCCACGTGCATTGGAGTGGTTGCCACCCACCCAGATCGCGAGCTTGGTGTGCTCGGCGTCATTGATCTGCATCGGCGGGCAGGGCGGGAAACAGGCTCCGCAGCAGATGCACTTCTTCTCATCCACTTCCAACGACGGCTTGCCGTTGACCATCGCGGGACGAATCGCCGCGACCGGGCAGCGTGCCACGACCGAGGGGCGCTCGCAGACGTTGGCAACCAGATCATGGTTGATCTTCGGCGGCTTGGTGTGCTGCACGTTGATCGCGATGTCGCCCTGGCCGCCGCAGTTGATCTGGCAGCAGGAGGTGGTGAGGTGGACGCGGTTCGGCATGTTGGCGTTGCGGAACTCGTCGATCAGCTCATCCATCATGGACTTGACCACGCCCGAGGCATCGGTGCCCGGGATGTCGCAGTGCAGCCAGCCCTGGGTGTGAGAGATCATCGTGACCGAGTTCTGCGTGCCGCCGACGATGAAGCCGGCGTCTTCGATCGCCTTGATCAGCGGCTCGACCTTGGCTTCGTCGGTCACCATGTACTCGATGTTGGAGCGGATGGTGAAGTGCACGTAGCCTTCGCCATAGGTGTCACCGATGTCACACAGCTTGCGCAGCGTGAACACGTCGAGGATACGCTGGGTACCGACGCGCACGGTCCACACCTTGTCGCCGTTTTTCGCAACGTGCAGCAGGACGCCGGGACGCGGGTGCTCGTGGTATGCCCACATGCCGAAGTTACGACGCATTGCCGGGTGCATGTACTGGAACGGATCGGGACACCCAGTCTCGATCGGTTCGCGCATTTCTTTCGCCATCTTATCCCTCCAAAAAGCGGGGCTATTTGCGTAAAGCTTTCCCTGCGGGGCGGCGTCCGGCCGGAGGCCACCCCGCGAGGGCTGGGTTCTCTACCGAGCGACCTGGGTCAGGAGGCTTCGGCCTGACGGTCGAACCACTTGACCGCTTCGTCGTCCCATCCGTCCATGCGGACATAGGAGCTTTCGCGCGGGTGGTTGACCATGTTCGGGTCGACCTCGACGTCGATGCCTTCCAGGAAGTTGACCAGGCCGATACGCTCGATCATCTCGCCGCAGCGCTCGTGTTCCAGCGCGTTCTCGGCCCAGAAGTCGATGATCTCTTCGGCCAGCTCGACCAGCGACTCCCAGTCTTCCTCGGTCTCCAGCTTCTTGAAAGGCACCACGACGGTACCCATCAGATCGCCGATCTTCAGCGTGCGCTTGCCACCGATCAGGATGGTGACACCCTTGTCGTCCCCGGGGTGCAGCGCCTTCGGAACCACGTTCAGACAGTGCATGCAGCGCACGCAGTCCTTGTTGTTGACATCCAGCGAGTCGTCGTCCTTGAGAGCCAGTGCGTTGGTCGGGCAACGGGTGATGATGTTGTCGATCACGTACTGCCGACCCTTGCGCCCGACATAGGCCTTCCATTCGTCCTGGTTGACCTTCATGTCGTCGCGCCAGGTGCCGATCACAGCGAAATCGGCGCGCTCGATTGCGTTCTGGCAGTCGTTCGGGCAACCGGAGACCTTGAACTTGAACTTGTAGGGCAGCGCCGGACGGTGCACGTCGTCGGTGAAGTTGTTAACCAGCAGACGGTGTGCCTTCTGCTCGTTGGTGCAGGACATCTCGCAGCGTGCCGCGCCAACGCACGACATCGCGGTGCGCACGCAGGGGCCCGCACCACCGAGATCCCAACCATAGTCGTTGATCTCGTCGAAGAAATGCTGGGTGTTCTCGGTCGTGGTACCGATGAACATGATGTTGCCGGTCTGACCATGGAAGGTCACCAGACCCGAGCCCCATTTCTCCCAGCTGTCAGCGAGCTGGCGCAGCATGCCCGTGCTGTAGTGATTGCCTGCCGGCGGCTGCACACGCAGGGTGTGGAATTCCTTGGACTCGGGAAATGCCTTACCCACTTCCGAGAAACGCGGGATGATGCCCCCACCGTAGCCGTACACGGACACGGTGCCACCCTTCCAGTAGCCCTTGCGGGTCTCGTAGGAGTGCTCGAGCTGACCGAGCAGGGAATTGGTCACCTCATTGATTCGACCATCGGGATGCTGGTCGCGCAGGCGCTTGATGCCGCTGATGAAGCTGGGCCACGGGCCTTCCTCGAGCTGATCGAGCATGGGTGTTGGATACTGGTCGATTGCCATGTCGCTGTTTCTCCTGACTAATCGTTCGTATTTGGCGGAATTCCGCTGTCGCCAAGCCGATACGTCAACCGGCTGAACGACGTGATCCTTTGGTCACTCTCGACAGGAGGGGGCCGGCCTGGGCCGAACCCGCGCGCGGCGCTGCTGACCGTGCGCCGGGCCTCCTATCAACGGTGGCTAATATTAGGGGAGCATTGAGCTTTCCCCCACTCCACCATTGGGGGATACACAGGGTATCTGTCTATCCCTTTGGGGATATGTGGTAATTTGACCTGGATCAAATGCTTCTCGCACCCACCTGAATTCCCTCGGATTTTCAATTGCTTGGCCAATATCGTGATTTAGCGTATCATAACTTACTTATGGAATCGGTCAACCGGAAGTGCTGGCCAGCGGCCCCACCCCGAGGAACGTCGAAATGAACAGCGCCGTGCCACGGTCAACGCGATCACCCTTCTCTCTCGAAAATCCGGAAGGCTACCGCGCCTGGCGCGCCGCCAAGCTCGCGGCACACGGCCTGCCCGAACCGATCGCCGTCGGCAACCCCGGCGATCTCAGCGCGGCAGAGCGCCGCGCCCTGTTGGAGACCTGCCGGATACGCAATTTCGCGGTGTTCCGTGTCACTGCCGGTATTCGGGACGTGGAACCGGCACTGCGGGCCTTCGGTCGGCGGTTGGGGCTGCTGGACCTGGACCAGAATCTGTGTGCCGAGGACAGCGGCGTCACCGCGATCACGGTCAAGCCCACGGCGACGGACCACACCTATATCCCCTACACGAACCGGCCGCTGGGCTGGCACACCGACGGCTACTACAACGCCGGCCAGCTGCAGGTGCGCGGCTGGCTGCTGTTTTGCGCGACACCGGCCGCGGAAGGCGGGGACAACGAGCTGATGGACCACGAGATCGCCTATATTCGCGTGCGCGACGAAAACCCGGACTGGATCAGGGCATTGATGGCGCCGGACGCCTTTACCATTCCGAGCAATACAGAAGGCGGGCAGGAAATCCGTCCGGACCACAGCGGACCGGTATTCTCTGTATCACCAACTGACGGACGCCTGCACATGCGCTATTCGGCGCGTCAGCGCAATGTGATCTGGAAGGACGACCCGGCGACACGAAATGCCGCCAGTTATCTGCTCGACTTGTTTCGCCGTGGCGACGACCACATCTTCAGGTACCGGCTGCAGGCCGGCGAAGGCGTGGTCAGCAATAACGTGCTGCACCGGCGAGACGGGTTTCGCGACGACCCGTCGGGCGGCTCGAAGCGTCTGATCTACCGCGCACGTTACTACCAGCGATTGCCGGACCCCGAGGAGTGACCCGATATGCTTTACCTGAGTCAGGTACTGATCGCGAACCAGGAAATCACCCGCTTCGACGAGCTGAAAGACGCCATTCGGGAGGCCGCGCGGCAGGGCGAGATGCACCTGCGTTTCGACGTGAAGCCGCCCTACCCGGACACGCCGCCCGACTGGGAAGACCAGCTCGAGGCGACCTTCAGCAGCCGCTACTAGGGGTGCCCTGATGATCGATTACCACAAGCCCAACGAACTGGAGGACACCGCGGCCGCGTCGCTGCGCAAGGACCTGGGCCAGCAGGCGCAGCTCGAAGGCGAGCTGGTCGAGCTTCGCCAGCGACTCGCGCGCATGCCGGAGGACGCGCCGCCGCTGCAGCGTGCCGCGCTGCAACTTGAGATCGGACGGGCCCTGCAGATCCTCGAACGCGGCGCCGAGGCCTGGCCGGTCGCGCAGACCGCTTTCGGGATCTTCGTCTCCGAAGGCCGATGGGAATCTGCGGCCGATGCCTGCAACGTAATGTACGAAACGGGAGAGACGGATGCGCTGATCGCGCTCGGCCATGGCCTGTGGCTGGGCGTGACCTTCCCGATAGACCCCGAGATATCGGTCATCCTGCTGAGCCATGTGGTC
>CBDTXT010000018.1:0-15559 GCA_965364465.1 uncultured Chromatiaceae bacterium | reverse complement strand
GCTTTCCCGCTGCATTCGTCAGCATTCTGTTCACCGGTTCGGTACTGATCGAAACGGTCGCGACCCGGGTATTGTGCACCGGATGCTTTCAAGAAGGCGTACCGCGCTGGCGAGAAGGCAGCGGCCTGGGCTGGGTGACGGCGGAGGACGATATGCTGCCCGGGGCCACATCCTCCCGCCGCCCGCGGAACCGCGGGCAGCCGACATGTCGCCGCCCGAACCCCCGGCCTGGGTCCAGCAGCAGCCGGCCCGCATCACGCCACCGGCCGCCCCGCAAGCACCGGTCGCACCGTCGATCGGCGAGCTGCCACCGCGGCCCGAAACCCCGGCCTGGGTCCAGCAGCAGCCGGCCCGCATCGCGCCACCGGCCGCCCCGCCAGCACCGGTATCCCCGTCGATCGGCGAGCTGCCACCGCGGCCCGAAGCCCCGGCCTGGGTTGAGGGACAGCCGGCCCGCATCGCGCCGCCGGTCCCGGCGCATCGGCCCTGGGGCGGTGTGCCATACGGTGGCTGGGGCCCGCCTCATGGCGGCTGGGCGCCTTGGAGCAACGTGTGGGGCGGCAACAACTGGGCGCCCTGGGGAAACAGCTGGAACAACGGCTGGGGTGGTAACAACTGGTGGCCCTGGGGAGGCGGCTGGGGCGACCGTGGCTGGAACGACGGTTACGGCAGCGGCTGGGGTGATGGCCGCGCTGACGCCTGGGGCGACGGGACGGCCGACGGCAGCGGCGAGGCGGACTTCAGTTTCGCAATGCGCGCCTGGGCAAGCGGCGACCTGACCGGCCGCGGCGATGCCTATGGCGATGGCTATGGACGCGGTTACGGTTATGGTTACGAAGGCTATCAGCCCTACTACGCCCCACCGTTGGTACCAATGCCGATCGCCCCTCCGGCGCAGCCCAATGAGTCGGCGGCGGCGGAGTAGCCGACAACATGCGACGAGCCGGCGGGGGCGTTGCCGCGAGCAACGGCCGATCGCCGACAACATCACCTTAAAAGCGCATTCGGCCGCACCGCACCGAGCAGGACCGGCGCTGTTGGGCGCGGGCGAGCAGAGCAGACGGGCCCGGTTTAACACCGGGCCCGCGTGGTCAGCCGATCAGCGGTCCGCGAGCCGGGTTCAGCGCAGGAAATTGAACAGACTCATGTCCTGGATCTTCACGAAGGCCTGCTGTGACGCCTGCAGCGCGGTCATCTGCTGATTGAATCGGCTGATCGCCTCCGCATAGTCGAGATCTTCCAACGTGGACCGCACATCGGTCACAGCCAGCGAAAAGGTATCGTTCGCGTTTCGCTGCTCGTCGATCGCGTTCATGCGAGCGCCGATTTTGGCGCGCGTATCGAGCAAGCGGTTCATTGCGGTATCGATATCCGTCAGCGCCTCGGGATAGCCGCTGCCTGCCTCCAGAGAACTGGCCAGCGCGTAGAGCACTTCGCCGACGTTGGTTGTCGCCCCGCCGCCAGCTGCAGCCGGAAAATCTTCGAAGATGCGTCCGGGATCGCCGGTCGCCACCTCACGATTGTCCCCGATCTGCAGCATGCGTTGACCATCGTCGCCGTGATAGCTGAACCCCCCGGCCCCGTCGTGACTGAACGGTCGGGTCAGGGTCTGGAAGCCGGCGAACAGATACTCGCCGTTTGCGTCCCGAGAGTTGGCCAGTTGCAGGTAACCATCCATGTGCTCGCGCACCTCGATGGCGACCGCAGCGCGATCCGCGTCGCTCAGCGTGCCATTGGCACCTTGCACGGCGAGTTCGCGTACGCGCTGCAGCAGATTCTGAACCCCTATCAGCGCGGTTTCCTCCTGATCCAGCCTTGCGGTCGCGAACTCGGCATTGCGCTGGTATTGCGCAAAGCGCTGCTCGGCCGCCTTCAGGTCGAGCACGCGCACCGCAGCCGAGGGATCATCCGATGGACGTTGGATGCGCTTGCCACTGGCGACCTGGAGCTCCGTCTGCGAGAGTTCGCGCTGCCTCTGAAGCATCGCGTCGATGCTCTGACGGAAGATCTGGGCCGTGGAGACGCGCATCGTCAACTCCTCACTGCGCCAAGCAGCGAATCGAACAGGGTATTCGCGACACTGATTACCTGCGCCGCGGCCTGGTAAGCCTGCTGGAAACGCACGAGATCGGCGGCCTCTTCGTCCAGATTGACGCCGGAGACCTCCGATTTTGCCGACTCGGCCTGGGCAAGCAGGTTCTCCTGCACCCCGGCATTGCTTCCCGCCTGCTGGGTCCGGGTACCGACGTCGGCAATCAGGGAGCCGTACGCGTTGGCGATGCTCGCCGTGCCGCCAACCATCAGCCTTGCAGTCTGTAGGTCGGCCAGGCGGCGCATATTGCGATTGTCGCCGACGCCCCCGGCATTGTCCTCGATCAGAAATGCATCACCGACCGCCGGCGTTCCGCTCATCGTGAACTCGAAGGTGCCGAGGGTCGGGATCTCGACGCGATAGGTCTGCCCGGGGGCGAAAGCGTCGCTCGGGCCGATCGCGCTGCCATCGGCCTGCACGAATCGGGTGCCCGGGGGACCGGCCGTGATGGCCAGCTGGTTTCCGGCTTGATACTCGATCGCGATGGTCGGTGCGGTCGGCAGCAGCGGGCTGCCGACCAGATCGGACAAGGCACCGGGGCTGATTGCGCCGGTGCCGCCGTTGCCCGGCACGGCCGCGGTGCGCATCACCTCGGCGGCAGCGATATCGCGCCCATTGTCTATCGTGACGCCGATACCGGAGGCGCCCTTTCGAGTCGGCCGCAGAAGAAAGCTGTCGCCATCGACAGCGGCATTGACCACCACGCTGAAACCCAGCCCGGGCGGCGCTGCCACCAGCGGATCGGCCGGGCTGCCGGAACCGCTCAGCGCCACGGCGGCACCGGTATCGAGATCGACCATCGACCAGCTTCCGGCGGAAAGGTCCAGCCGATACTCGTGTGTGGTGAGCCGGGCTGCATCCTCGATACCGATCGCAACCGAGCTGCCCGCCGCATTGTTGGTGCTTCCCATCGCCTGGGGCGCACCCAGGCTGAAGAAATCGCCACCGAGATCACCGTCCAGGTCCATGCCGGTGCGATGCTCCGCATTGAAGAACGAAGTCAGGCCAACGGCGACACGTCCCAGCGCGTTCTGCGCATCATCGAGGATCTCGTCGCGAAAGCGCAGCAGGCCGCCGAGGCTGCCGCCGGTCATCTGGGCCGTTACATTGACTACTGTTCCGTCTGCCTGCCGCAGCGCAAGTTCCTTGTGGGCGGCATCGAACGCATTCCCGGTGACCGTCAGTGTGTTGTGCGACAGACCCACCACCAGTGCCTGCCCGGTTCCGACGAAGACGTTCACGGAACCGTCAGACTGTTCGAGCGTGGACACGTTCGTGTAGTGACTCAACTGATCGACCAGATGGTCGCGCTGATCCAGCAGGTCGCCGGGAATGCCACCGCTCCCTTGACCGATCTCGGCAATGCGTCCGTTCACCGTCGCAAGCGACTGGGCCAGTGAATTGACCTCTTCGATCTCCTGTTCGAGCCCCCGATTCAACTGCTGGCGGCTGCCCTCCAGCCAATCGTCCAGCGCGTTGAAGCGGTCCGCCAGTTGATTGCCGCGATTGAGCATCACAGAACGTGCCGCGATCGACGTCGGATCGTCGGCGACGTCGTTCACCGCGGCGAAGAACTGCTGCAGCATACCGTCGATGCCGGCCGAGGCGTCGGCCAACACATTGTCTATCTGGCGGGCGCTTTGCTCATAAACAGAGAATTCATTGTACGACGACGTGTGATCGCGCACCCGGGTCGCAAGAAACTGGTCGTAATTGCGCCGGATCGAGGCCACCTCGACGCCGGAACCGATATACCCGGCGCTCGCCCCCTGCGGCTCGCGCGTATCGAACTGTACCGTCTGCCGGCTGTAACCCTCGGTGTTGACATTGGCGATGTTGTGTCCGGTCGTCTCCATCTGCCGCTTGAACGCGTTCAGAGCACTGATGCCGGTATTCAGAATGCTGGCCATTGTCTTTCTATCGCCGGGTCACCTGGTATCAGGTGGCCGCCTGGCCCTCCCGCCTGCCACGCGCGGCCCGCTGCATCGGTTCGCCATCGAGAATGCGCTTGATCTTGTTCGCGTAGTCCGGATCCGTCGCATAGCCCGCCGCCTGCAGGGATTCGAAATAGGCCGACGGGTCCGCGGTATTCTGCAATGCCTCGCGATAACGTGGATTGCGTTGCACGAATTCCACATAGTCGGCGAAGCTCTCGGCATACGAGGCATAGGCGCGGAAGCCCGCGCGCGTCTTCAACGCGACACCGTCACGGTACTCGAGTGTGCTGACCTGGACGCGGTCACCCTCCCAGCGCGAATCTGCCTTGATGCCGAACAGGTTGTGGCTGCTCTCACCGCCAGGATGGCGCATCACATGGCGACCCCACCCCGTCTCCAACGCGGCCTGTGCGAGCAGGGCCTCGGCCGGCAGATCGAGCTTGGCCGCCGCCTGCTGCGCGAGGGGCCAGAGCCGTCCCAGGAATTTCCCGGGCGACCCATCGAGCGGCACGGATGCATCGTCTTCAGCCTCCGCACGCCGCGCGTCCGCGGGCCGTTCCCGTTCGTTCGGCGCCGCTCGGCCGAGCGACGGTATCACCCCGTAGTCCTGCGGCGCCCGGCCGTTGGGCGGCGCCGCGGCCGCGCCACCGAGCTGGCGCTTGATCACCCCCGCAAGTCCGATGCCGGGTTGGTCCGCGATATCCATTGCGATTTGCTTATCGTACATCTCGCGATAGAAATCACTCTGCTGGCTGTCCATCAGGCCGCCACCGAAGCTGGCATCGCGCATGCTCTTCAGCATCATCTGCAGGAACAGCGACTCGAACTGGCGCGAGACCTGGTCGAGCGCGGCCTCCTGGTCCTCTCTTGCCCGCGCGCGCAACGCGGCGAGGCCGGAGAAATCGGTATAGACCTGGGCCATGTCGAGTGACATCTGGGACCTCAGATCACAACGAGCTCGGCCCGCAGCGAGCCAGCCTGCTTGAGTGCCTCGAGGATCGCAACCAGGTCACTGGGACCAGCACCCACCTGATTGACCGCGCGCACGACCGCATCCAATGTTACGCCGGGGTCGAATACGAACATGCGCTTGCCGGTCTCCTGCACAGCAACATCGGATTGTTGCGTGACGACCGTGCGGCCACGCGCCATCGGATTCGGCTGAGACACCTCGGCGTTTTCGCTGATGGTTACGACAAGGTTGCCATGCGATACGGCGGCCGGACTCACCCTTACCGTGCTGTTGATCACGACCGTTCCGGTACGCGAGTTCACAATGACCTTGGCCACCGCCTCCGCGGGGTCCACCTGGATGTTTTCGATCATCGCTACGAAGCCGACGCGCTGACCGACGTTGCGCGGCGCCGCGACCTGGACCGAGGTGGCATCGACCGGGGTCGCGGTGCCGGCACCGATCGCTTCGTTGATCGCGTCTGCAACCCGCTGCACCGTGGTGAAGTCCCCGCTTCTCAGGTTCAGGGTCAGGACCGGGTCCTTGCCGAACGGCGTCGGTACGCTGCGCTCCACCAGCGCCCCTCCGGGAATGCGCCCGGAGCTCGGGATATTGATCGTCACCTTCGAGCCGTCCGCCCCCTCCGCGGACAAACCACCGACGACAAGGTTGCCCTGCGCCACCGCATAGACATTTCCGTCGATACCCTTGAGCGGCGTCATCAGCAGGCTGCCGCCACGCAGGCTCTTCGCATCGCCGATAGACGACACCGTGACGTCTATCTGCTGCCCCGGCTTCGAGAACGGCGGCAGATCGGCGTGGACCGTGACCGCGGCCACGTTCTTCGGGTTGAGGCGGGTACCGGGCGGGACGACGATACCCAGCTGCGTGAGCAGGCTGTTCAGACTCTGCCGGGTAAACGGTGAGGAATTGACCTTGTCCCCGCTGCCGTCTAGTCCGACCACGAGGCCGTAGCCAAGCAGCTGGTTGTTGCGCACACCTTGGATCGAGGCCAGGTCCTTGATCCGCTCGGCGTGGAGCGCCGTCGAACCGAGCAGCATGAAGCAAAGGGCAGTCGCGACCCGCTTGAGATGCCTGCCTGCAGTGTTGCCTAAGTACATTGGGGTCACCGATCAGAATGGCCAGATGGGCGCGATGAAGAATCTGGCGAGCCAGCCCATTTTCGATGCGTGGGTCACCTGCCCGTCGCCGACGTAGACCAGGGTCGCATCCGCAATCCGGGTCGAATCGATTCGGTTCGCGGTATCTATGTCCTCCGGTCTGACGATACCGGACACACGAATGTACTCGTTGCCGCCGGTCATCGAAATGCGCTTCTCGCCGCGTACCTTCAGGTAGCCGTTACGCAACACCTCGGTCACCATCACCGAGATGGAACCACTGAACTCGTTGGTCTGCGTATTGTCCGCATCTCCGGAAAAGTCGGTGGAGGAATCGAGGCTCTGGCTCAGATTGTAGGAACCCGACTGGCCCGGCAGGCTGAAACTCAGGCCGTTGCCGAACAGCGTCGGCGCCGCGATCTCGGTACTCTGATCGCGCGACACGATGCCGGAATTGGAGTGTGAAGCCTCGGTGTCTTCAACCAAGTTGACGAGCAGGATGTCGCCGACGCGCCGGGCTCGGACGTTCTCGAACCAGCTACGCTCGAAACCCGCCTGATAGATCGAGCCATTGCCCTCCGGCATCGGCGGCAGGGCGGCTGGGGGCACCGCGGCGAACTCCGGGTCACGCTTGGGCGTCGAGTTGCAGCCGGCGAGCAGCGCGGCGACCACCAGCAGGAGTACCCCCGAGCGCAACCCAGGATTGCCTAGCCTGCCAGCCTGTCCGGTTTGGTTCATGTCGGTCTACCTTGTCGTCGGCCGGCGGATCAGAGCTGCTGGCTGATGTAAGACAGCATGTCGTCGGTGGTCGAGATCGCCTTGCTGTTCATCTCGTACGCACGCTGCGTCTCGATCATGTTGACCAGTTCCTCGACCACGTTGACGTTGGAGCTCTCCAGCGAACCCTGGATCAGGGTCCCGACGCCATTTGTCCCGGGCGTGTCGATCTGCGGCGTACCGCTTGCGACGGTTTCACGGTAGAGATTGCCGCCGACCGACTCCAGGCCGGTCGGATTCACGAACTGGGCGAGCGTGATATCACCGATCTGGGTGGGCGCACTCTCGCCCGCGACCAGTGCGGAAACGATGCCGTCCGAACCGACCGTGACACTCAGCGTGTTCTCGGGAATCGTGATGGCCGGTTCGAGCTGGTAGCCGTTCTGGGTTACCAGTTGGCCCGTCGAGTCCAGGCCGAAGGCGCCGTCACGCGTGTAGACGATGCTGCCGTCAGGGTGCGAGATTTGAAAGAAACCCGCGCCCTGGACCGCGATATCGAAACTGTTATTGGTCTGCACGATGTTGCCCTGCGTGTGCAGCTTCTGGGTCGCTACGGTACGCACCCCGGTGCCCAGGTACAGCCCCGAGGGCAGGGTCGTGTCTTCGGTCGAGTTGGCTCCGGCCTGGCGATAGTTCTGGTAGACCAGGTCCTCGAACATCGCACGATCGCGCTTGAAACCCGTCGTATTGACATTGGCCAGGTTGTTCGAAATCACGGCCATGCGGGTCTGTTCGGCATCGAGGCCGGTCTTGGCGATCCACAGTGCAGGGTACATGTTGGGAACCTCTCGTTGTCTCGTGTGGCGTCTGCCCGATGCAACGCCGCGTTTGTTATCAGTGGTCTGTGATGACTAGGTTTCGATGGCTTCGCAAGATTCTGTGCAAGACTCCTGCCAGCTCTACACCGGCCGCAGCATGCTGGCCGCGGCGGCGGCGTCCTCTTCGGCCGACTTCATCATCTTTACCTGCAGCTCGAAGCGCCGCGAGAGTTCGATCATGTCGACCATCGCGTCGACCACATTGACGTTGCTCGAGGTCAATGCGCCCGAGTCCACACGCTGCGAGGGATCAGGCTGCGCGGTTCCGCCGTCTCGCAGTCGGAACAGGCCGTCGTCGCCCTTTGTCATTTCGGAATAGCGTGGAGCGACGAGCTTGATACGGTCGATCACGGCCAGCTCCTCGGTCGCTGCCCCGAGCGGCCGGATCGACACGGTGCCGTCGACGCCGATGTCGATCTTCTCGAATGGCGGTATCGCGATCGGCCCGCTGTTGCCCATCACCGGCAAGTTATTGCCGGCCACCAGCAGGCCATTCTGATCGACGCGCAGATCGCCACGCCGACTGTAGGCCTCCTGGCCGTCGCGCGCCTGCACGGCTAGCCAGCCACCGTCCTTGATCGCGATATCCAGGTCGCGGCCGGTCTGCTCCGTTGCCCCATAGCCATAGTCGGTGGTCGAGCGCTCGTCCATCGCGTAGACCCGCGTCGGGTGGCCGGCACCGAACACCGGCATGCTGCGGAACTGGTTCAGGTCGGCCAGGAACCCCGTGGTGCTTGCGTTGGCCAGATTGTTGGTCGCGTTGGCCTGGGCGATCAGGGTCTCTTTCGCGCCGCTCATCGCGACATACAGCATGCGGTCCATGATGGCTCCCTACGTCCTCTACCTGATGTTGATGATGGTCTGGGTCACGGAATCGGCGGTCGAAATCACCTCGGCATTGGCCTGGAAGGTGCGCTGCGCGGTGATCAGGTTGACCAGCTGTGCCGCGATATCGACATTGGAGGCCTCGAGCGCGCCGGACTGGATTTGTCCGAAGCTCGAGGTACCCGCTTCGCCGAGCTGCGGGGTGCCGGACGAGAAGCTCTCGACCCAATTGGAATCGCCGACCTGCCGCAGACCCTGCTGATTGTTGAACTTGGCCATCGCGACCTTGCCGAGTGCCGAAGATTGACCGTTGGTGTAACGCGCGAACGCGACGCCTTCGGCATCGATGTCGAGCCCGGACAGGCGTCCCGAGGTGTAACCGTCCTGGCTCAGGTTGTTCACCGCAAACGCCGAGCCGTACTGGGTGAGGCCACTGAAATCGAAATCGACCGTGATGTCGGCGGCGCCGGTGTTCGGCGGGAACGGACCGAGTGCCACCGGGCCAGCCGGGTTCGTCAGTGCACCGCTTTCATCGAAGTCCAATGCCTGCGTGAAGCCGGTACCGGCAATATGGGTATGCTGTTCCCAGGCATTGTTCGCAGTCTTGCGGAAATAAAGTGTCGCGGTGTGCGCATTGCCGAGCGAATCATAGACCGTGGTCGAGGTCGATGCATTGTAGCTGGCAGGATCGGCCTCACTGAATGGCACGCCCGGCACCGTGTCCGATGAATCGAGGTTGATGGCCTCGTAAACGGACGTGGTCGGCAGCGGCGCGCTGGGCATGGTGGGCAAACGGAAATCCTGAAGCGCGCCGGTATTGAACGCCGTCGTGCCGCCGACGCCGTCCACGGCCTCGAAGATCTGTAGTCGATCACCTGAGCTGTTGGTCACATAGCCTTCGCGATCGACACTATAGGCGCCGGCCCGCGTGTAGGCCTGGGTACCGTCCGGGGCCTCGAGCACAAAGAATCCCTGACCACTGATCGCGAGATCGAGATTGTTCGAGGTGAAATCAATCGTGCCCTGGCTGAACTGCTGGGCCACCCGTGCGACCCTCACGCCCTGCCCGGCCGAGCTTGAACTGGTGTCCTGGATCGCGCTGGCATACACGTCGGAAAACTCGGCGCGCGATTCCTTGAAACCGTTGGTCGCGGAGTTCGCAATGTTGTTGCCGGTGACCTCCAGGTCCGTGGAGGCCGCATTGAGTCCACTGAGGGCGATACGAAAAGGCATGTTGGCTTCCCCGCTTAATAGATCTGTTGCACGTTGTTGAAGGCGACGGGACCCAGGCCCTCGAGGTTCAGCATGAGCCCGCTGCCGCCGCTCAGGTTGACGCTCTCGACCTTCGAAAACAGCTGGGTCCGCAGATCGACCGCGCGATCGTTCTGGATCGCCTCGATATGGATGCTGTAGAGGCCTGGCGGTACCGGCTCGCCACCGTCATCGATCCCATCCCAGCTGAAGTCCAGCTTGCCCGAGGGCGACGATCCCAACGGCATCTCGCGCACCAGCTGACCGACCTGGTCGGTGACCCGCAGTGTGACCTGAGGGCTGCTTTGTTCCAGATCGACCTGTCCACGCAGGCTGCTTCCGGGCACCAGATAGCCGGTAGCGACCGGGGCCAGCACTTCGCGCCCGACCAGCGATCCGGCCTGCAATGCCTGACCGGAGGTGATCGAGCTGGCCAGCGATTCGAAATTCTGGTTCAGCTGCTCCAGACCGGTGACCGAGCCGAACTGTGCGATCTGCGCGAGAAAATCGCCGTTCTCCATCGGCTTGAACGGATCCTGGTTGTTGAGCTGGGTGACCATGAGCTTGAGAAAGGTATTGAGCCCGAGCTCGTTGGCTTTGTTGGTCGGGCGCGAAGCGCCGCTGTCCGACGATGACAGGCCGAGGCTGGCAAACAGGCTCTCCTGGGTACCGATGTTGCTCATCGCGCGTTACCTCCCGAGGTTGATCGTGGCACTGAGCATCTGGCGTGTCGCGTTCACCAGTTCCACGTTGTTCTGATACGCGCGCGAGGCAGAGATCATGTTCGCCATCTCCTCGACGACGTTGACGTTGGGCCGGTAGATGTAGCCTTCCTCGTCGGCCAGCGCATGATTGGGCGCGTACTCGCGCACCAGCGGGGCCTCACTCTCGACAACGCCCGCCATATGCACGCCAACCGCCGGATTGCGCGGGTTGGCCTGGTCGAGCAGCGTCCTGAACACGGGCTGGCGTGCACGATAGGTCGCGTCGAGACTGCTCGAGACCGCGTCCACGTTGGCCAGGTTGCTGGCCACCAGGTTCATACGCAGGTTCTGCGCATTCATGCCGGAACCGGCAATGTCAAAGATCTTGAAGCTGCTCATCAGGCACTACCCTTGATCGCGAGCATCAGGCCCTTGATCTTGCCGTCTAGGAAACGCAGGCTCGCCTGATAACGCATGGCGTTCGCACTGAACGCGTTCTGTTCGCGCTCTACTTCGACCGTGTTGCCATCGAGTGAGGCCTGCTGCGGGACGCGATAACCCATCTGGGTCGATGCCACGTCGCCGCGATCGGTCGCGATGTGGCCGGTGCGCGTCGCGGCGAGGCGCACCGGATCCGGCATCTCCTTGCGGAGCATCGCCTTGAAGTCGAAATCGCGGGCCTTGAATCCCGGCGTGTCCGAGTTCGCGAGATTTGCGGCAAGGACCTCGGATCGCCGTGCCCGCAGGCGCAGCGCCTCTTCGTGGATCCCGAACACATCGTCTAGCTTCATCCGACTATCCCCTGAACGGTGCCTATGCGGGTTAGTCAGCAGGAGACGTGCCAACCGGGTCTACCTTAGCCAAATCAGTGAGTTACATTTCTTCAGTGGCGCCGGACGCCTGCGCTGCGGCAATGGCTTGCCGGATAGAGCGGCAACACCTCGTTGGACGGCGGCCTCAGGAACGGACCCGATAGACCAGACCGCCCGAGATCGTGCGCATCTCGAACAGGTCTTCGTGACCGCGTATCGATTCGGTTGAACCGAGGAACAGATGCCCGCCGGGCTTCATCGCATGGGCAATCCGCTTGACGATGTCGCGCCTGCGTTCCTGGGAGAAGTAGATCAGCACATTGCGGCAAAACACGACGTCAAAGCAGCCCAGAACATCGAAGGGTCGCAGCAGGTTGAATTCACGAAACGTCACCTGCTCTCGGTATCTTGGCAACAACTCGACACAACCGTCGCGCTGCCGAAAGTAGCGCCGTCGCTGCTGCTCAGTCAGGCCACGCGATGCAGCAATGCCGCAGTAGATGCCCCGCTGCGCATCCTGTAGCGCACGGGTCGAAATGTCGGTGCCGACGATCTGGTAGCGCAGGCCGCGGTCGAGGCGGCCTTCCTGTATCGCATCCTGCAGACTGATCGCCGCACTGTAGGCCTCCTGCCCGGTCGAGGCGGCAGCCGACCAGATACGCAGCTCGGCGGGCCGCGACTCGTGCAAGATGCCATCGATGAGCGTCCGGAAGTGGCCACGATCACGAAACCAGAAGGTCTCATTGGTGGTCATCGCATCGATCACCGCCGCCTGCAATCGGGAACCGCCAAGACCAGACAGGCGATCGGCCAGGTCGTCGAAGCCACCGAGACCAAAGCTGGGTAACAGGCGCGCCAGGCGGCTGACAACCAGATACTCCTTGTCGGGCCCAAGCCGGATGCCGGCCCGGCCCTCCAGAAAATCATGGATCACCCGATAGTCGGCCGGCTTCAGGTTCGTGGCCACCTGTTACCCTGCGTGAGCTTGCCGTCCGCCTGCCGCCTCAGGCCAGCGCCTGGCGCTCCCGTGCATGTTGCCGCAGGTGCTCCTGGACAATCACGGCCAGCGTGTCGGGCTCCCACTTGGGCAAAAAATCGTTGGCACCGACCTTCTCGACCATCGACTGATTGAACACACCGCTCAGCGAGGTATGCAGTATCACGTGCAGATGCGCGAGTTGCGGGTGCTCGCGGATCGCGCGGGTCAGAGAGTAGCCGTCCATGCGCGGCATTTCGACGTCGGAGATCACCAGCGCCAGCCAGTTTTCGACGTCCCTGCCCGCGTCGAGCCATTCGACGAGGCGGTCGAGTGCCTGCCGGCCATCGTTTGCGGTGGTGTATTCGACTCCCATCTGCGCGAGTACGCGCGTGACCTGATTTCGGGCCACGCTGGAATCATCCACCATTAGCACGTGTTGTGGAAAATCATCGCGGCGCGCTTCGATGATGCCTTCCGAGACCTCGCTTCGACCGCCGACCACCTCATTCAGCACCTTCTCGACATCGATAATCTCCACCAGTTCCTCATCGACCTGCGTGACCGCGGTGAGGTAGGTGCCGTCGGCGGCGCCTTTCGGCGGCGGAAGGATCTCTTCCCAGTTCATATTCACGATTCGATCGACCGAGTCGACCAGGAAGCCCTGTACCTTGCGATTGTATTCGGTGACGATCACGAACTTGCCCTGCGGGTCACACGCTGCGGCTGCACCGATGGCACACGACAGATCGATGATCGAGATCGTCTTGCCGCGCAGCTTGGCAATACCAAGCACGACCGGATGGGACTGCGGCACCGCGGTCAGCGGCGGGCATTGGATCACCTCTTGTACCTTGAATACATTGATTCCGAAACGCTGACGTCCGTTGAGCCGGAACAGCAGCAATTCAAGCCGGTTGTGCCCCGCCAGTTGGGTACGCATATCGACGCCGTCGAGTATCCCAGCCATGAGGGTTCTCCTTGATGCGGGCAAGCGGATTCCGTTGCGTAGCGGCATGAGAATCGCGGGCTTTAACCGGCACGAAGCTTGCTGAACAGCAGTCATGTTGCCTATATTCCGCCGAAAAACTGACGCACTGGGGCCCTGCCTGCTGGCCATCGCGACGCTGTCTGCGTCGGCCGGCCAACCGCCCACCGAATCGCACGACAACATTCGCGCCGCGGCCGAACAGCACGTGTTGGCCCGGGTCGATGACCTGCAGGGTCGCGTCGAGGTCACCGTCGGCAGCCTCGACAGTCGCCTGCGGCTGGCCGAGTGCGACGAAGCGCTGGAGACCTATGATTCCCCCAACGCGCTGAACGGCGGACGCGGCGTGGTAGGCGTCCGCTGCGAGGGCAGCAAACCCTGGAAGCTCTATGTGCCGGTGCAGATCGCGGTGATGGACCAGGTCGTGGTTACGCGGCGCCCGGTGGTTCGCGGCCAGGCGTTGCGGGCAGACGACCTGATGCTGAACGAGGTCGATACCACCGGCCTGCGCAAGGCCTATTTCACGAAGATCGAAGACGTGGTCGGGCTGCTTAGCAAGCGGTCCATCGCGAGCGGCGCAACACTGCATGCCGGTCTCCTGAGGCAAGCCAAGCTGGTGAAGCGCGGCAGCAGGGTCGAGATCGTAGCGAACTTCGATGGTCTCGAGGTCAGGATGCGCGGCGAGGCGCTCAGTGACGGCGGTCGCGGCGATCGGATTCGGGTCAGGAACCTGAACTCGGGGCGTGTGGTCAGCGGCACCGTGATGGGTGGCGGCACGATCCATGTCGTGAACTGACGGTATGCCGGCCGATACTGCCCAAACGACTATTCCCGGAAGCCACTTCACGACTTAGGCCGGCTGCGTAAAGTCCGTCAAAAGTCGGACGATACAGGGGGCGTTACAGGCATCAAGGTGTTACCTAGATGGGCATCGAAATCAATAGCGGCAGGCCGGCGCAAGAGGCAGTCGACGCCAGCAAGGCCCAGTCGACCTCCCGAACCGAAACGCAACCCCGGACAGGCGGTGGCGCAAGTACCGCATCTTCGGGTGCGGATCAGCTCAAGTTGTCCGACCAGGCGGCACAGCTCAAGGCGATGGAGGCGGAGATCGCCAACCTGCCGGTGGTCGACACGCAGCGGGTCCAGGACGTACAGCGTACGTTGGCGACCGGCTCGCTGGACGCAGAGCCAGCGCAGGTGGCGCATAAGCTCCTGACCTTCGAGGCAGGACTGGGGCAGGAATAACCCTCGTGCAACCCGACCAACTGATTAAGGCGTTCAGCGCCACCCTGCAGGCTAGCCTGCATAGCCTGCAGACACTCGAGCCGATACTGCGGGCCGAGCAGACGGCGCTGCTGTCCAGGGACCCCGAGCTGCTGACCGGCGTGGTCCGGGACAAGGTCGCCGCACTGCAGCAGCTCGAACCCAGCGTCCAGGCGCGCGACCGCCTGCAGGGTTCGGCCGGCGTTCCGGCAGGGATCGAAGGCGGCGAACGACTCGTGGAGATGTTGGGGCAGGAGGCACTGGCGCGCGACTGGGCGCAACTCAGCCGGCTGGCCAAGACCATTGCAGAACTGAACGAACGCAATGGCCGACTCGCGGCACAGGGTCAGCGCACGACGCGCGAGGCCCTCGGCATTCTGACCGGCAGGTCGCCGAACGACGACACCTACAGCGGGCTGCGACGCAAATTCGGGAACACCGCGAGCTGTTCTTTCGGCAGGGCCTGACGCCCGTGTGGGCGCGCGCCCGGACCCGCCGCAGCCTGGATCTTCCGGCATCGTCGCGCGCTGCATCCGTCTGTCGAGGCGCGGCTGCTACATACAGCTACCAGACGTCCCCGATCGATCGCGCCGAAACACCGCGCAACGCCCACTGACTCCCCGATTCAGTGCCATTGGATTCGGCGACCGCTGTTCAGGCGACCGATCTGCCGTTGCAAGCCACGGCCCCTCCCCTCCCTATCCTTTCGCAACCTGAAGACGAGGCCTGGCCTTGACCCGGGAGCGACGACAGATGGCCAGCGTCGGCCCGCAGAAACAGCGCTTGAGCGGCAACGGTGACGCCCTCGAGGCAGTGGGTTCGCCCGCTGCCTTCTTCACAGTGGCAGCGGACCAGATCACGCCCGACTTGCGGGAAGCCCGGTCGCGGGGCGAGCCCGGGATCGATCCCGGGCGCCGGATCCTCTGCCCCCTGAGTCGTCGGAACGAATCGACAAGCTGGTATACTGCGCAGGCGTCTCGACGCAGAACTAGTGGGCTGCTTGGTAAGTTCGGTGACTGTCAGAGCCCCGCTACTTGGCCAAG
>CBDTXT010000017.1:0-15582 GCA_965364465.1 uncultured Chromatiaceae bacterium | reverse complement strand
CCGCGTCGCGCAGGGCCCGTTGCGCCGCCTCGGCCTGGCGTTTTGCCTCGACCTCGATCCGGTGCCGCATCTCGGCGGTCACCAGGTCGCCGAGCGCGGTGAAGGTGGTGAAATCCTCGGCGTAGTCGTCGAGCCCGTCGATAACGTTCAACTCGGCGCTGTGGAACAACTTGCGCAGCGCGGCCCGACGCAATGACTCGCTGACCTTGGTGGACAGGAAGCCGCTGTAGTCGGAATCGATGGTGAGCGATTCCAACGGCGGCATGTCCGCATCGGTCAATGCGGGGGCGGACGGTGCCTGCTGCGATTCGACCTTGTCGACCGGGTCGCGCTGCGCGACCGCCGGTGCTTGCTGAAGGTCCGCCGCGCGCGCGGCCTGCTTGCGACGGTGAAAGCGGGCGAGGAAAGTCTCACCCGACCTCGGCTCGATCTCCTGGTCGACCGGGTTCCGAGAGTCCTTGCTCACGATGGTGCGTCTTGCGACCCGTCGGCCGACCAGTTGCGCAGTTTGCGTTTGCGCTTGCGCTCCGGGAAGTAATTCGCGATCACGAAGGACTCGGTCCAGCGGTAGAGTTCCGGTGGCACGTCGACCGCATAGATCTCGTCCTCGCCCTCGAGGTAGGCGTGCGCCTCGTCGAAGCTCATGCTGATCCGGAAGGGTTCCGGCCGAGCGTCGCCATCCCCGGCATGTGCGAGCACGTAGGCGCGCGGGCTGTCGCTGAGCAGGTTGTAGTAGTAGCTCTCGCATTCGTCGGCGTGCAACGCGACCTCGAGCCCACCGATCAGATAATAGGCACGGTCCGCGGTTTCGCGTATCAGACGCGGCTCCCCGGCAGCCTGAGCGCCCACGGTGATACCCGCGGCGGACCAGACGTGGTCCACCCAGCGGCTCGCTGCCTCGCGCCGTTCGAGGACCACCGACACCGGGAGCTGTCGCAGCCCCTCAGGCTGTGGTTCGCTGTGTTCGCTCGCATTCATGCTGTTCCGGGGCTCCTGGCCGATCCGCAGAGTTTGCAGTCTTGGAGATACGCAAGTTGTGTACCAGTGCCCGCTTCGGGGTGGACAGCGCGCCCGGCGCGAAATAGGGTGCGCATGAGCGGACGGTCTTTGGCGCAATTTGTCTCGATCGGCCGCGGCGATAGGGACAAATTAACGCAATGCCGGGATGACGTTGCCAGGGATGCGGGCGGCCGGAAGGCCGCGCGATCGCGCCTCGGCGCGGTCTCACAGGGCGTCCGCGATCGTACGGAACGCTTCTTGCAGCTTCCAGGGCGGCATCAGGGGTCAGCCATGCAACACGAAAACGAAACAACGGACCGTGCGCAGCCTACACTGGTCGACCGATTCAATCGCCGGGTCAGCTACCTGCGCATTTCGGTCACCGACCGTTGCGACCTGCGCTGTGTCTACTGTATGTCGGAGGATATGAAATTCCTGCCGCGGGCGAGCCTGCTGTCGCTCGAGGAGATCGTCCAGGTCGGCCGTTGTTTCGTCGAGCTGGGCGTACACAAGATTCGCATCACCGGCGGTGAGCCGCTGCATCGGCGCAACATACTCAAGGTCTTTAGGGAACTCGGGGAACTGGACGGGCTGCGCGATCTGACCCTGACCACGAACGGTACGCAGCTTCCGCGCTTTGCCAGCGACCTGCGTGCGGCCGGCGTCACCCGGGTCAACATCAGCCTGGACACGCTGCGCGCCGACCGGTTTCGTGCGCTGACCAGGAACGGCAGGATCGAGCGCGTGCTGGCGGGCCTCGACGCCGCGCAGGCGGCCGGCTTCGCGCGGGTCAAGCTGAATACGGTGATCCTGAAGAACCGCAACCACGACGAAATCTGCGACCTGGTCGGTTTCGCAATCGAACGCGGCATCGACATCAGCTTCATCGAGGAAATGCCGCTGGGGCTGGTGGGTGAACACGATCGCGCGGAGTGCTACTACTCCAGCGACGAGATCCGAGAGGATCTGGCACGCGACCACGAGTTGATACCGACCGCGGAATCCACCGGCGGCCCGTCGCGCTACTTCCGCATCCCCGGCGTAGAGACGCGCGTCGGCTTCATTTCGCCCCATAGCCACAATTTCTGCGACAGCTGCAACCGGGTGCGTCTGACATCCGAGGGTCGGCTGTTGCTATGCCTGGGCCAGGAGCACAGCGTCGACCTGCGCCGGGTCGTCCGCGGAAACCCCGGCGAAGACGAGGCGCTCAAGCGCGCGATCCGTGCCTCGATGGCAATCAAGCCGCGCGGGCACGATTTCGATCTGCAGGCTCAGCCGGTGATCTTCCGCCACATGAACCACACCGGGGGCTAGTGCACCATGCGTCGAGCGCCATCGGCCGACACACGCCTTTCCGGCACCAAGAGCCCCGCTTACCGCCCGGAGATGACCGATCAGGGGCTGCGGCCCGCGCACGAGGTGGTCGCGGTCGACGAGTATGGCAAACCGCGGCTCGGCTTCGTCGCAGGTGAACAGGCCCTGACCCTGTACCTCGACGGCCGCGAGATCGTGACACTGATGACCCTGGGCACGCACCCCGAGATGCTCACGCTGGGCTATCTCCTCAACCAGCGCCTGGTCCCCTGCCTGGAGTCGGTCGACTCGGTCAAGGTCGACTGGGAACGCGCCGAGGTGCGGGTCGAGACATTCGAACGCATCACCGATCTGGACGAAAAGCTGAAGCATCGCACCGTTACCAGCGGCTGCGGACAGGGCACCGTGTTCGGACGCATGGGCGACCAGATCGAGAATATCCGGCTACCGCGCCGCCAGTTGTCGCAGTCGCTGATCTACCGTCTGCTGTCCGAGATCGGGCGTCACAACGAGGTCTACCGGCGCGCCGGCGGCGTGCATGGTTGCGCATTGTGCAGCTGCGATACCGCCCGTGGCCCGGAGATCCACCTGTTCGTCGAGGACGTCGGCCGGCACAATGCCGCCGATGCGATAAGCGGCCACATGTGGCTGAACGCGGTGGAGGGCGTCGACAAGTGGTTCTACACCACCGGGCGTCTGACCTCGGAGATGGTCATCAAGGTCGCCCAGATGCGGATCCCGATCCTGCTGTCGCGTTCCGGCGTCACCTTCCGTGGACTGGAGCTGGCACGTCGCATCGGTGTCGTGCTGGTCGCCCGCGCGAAAGGGCGACACTTCCTGGTCTACAACGGGGCCGAGCAGATCACGTTCGATGCGGTGCCCGAGGCGCCGCCGGCCGAGGGACCGCGACGCGATGCGAGGTCCGCTGGTCGCTGACCGCACAGGGGGATCGCGCCATGTCCGCGGTGATGACGACGCCAGACAACGCCTTTCTCAGCGTGAAGCAGGTCGCCGCGTACCTGCAGCTCAACGAGAAAAAGGTCTACGCGCTGGTCAGCGAGGGCAAGATCCCGGCCACGAAGGTTACCGGCAAGTGGATGTTCCCGCGTGAGCTGATCGACCGATGGATGATGGACTCGGCGCACGGCGGCCTGCTGACCGACCGCCTGGTCATCGCCGGCAGCGACGATCCGCTGTTATACCGCACGGTCACCGCGTTTGCGCACGAGGTCAACGCGCTGGCGCAGGTCAGCTACACGCCGACCGGTACCCGGCTGGGGCTCGACCTGCTGCAGGCCAATCGGGTCGATGTGAGCGCGCTGCACTGGGGTCCGATCGGCGAGAGTGCGACCCGCCATCCTGCATTGCTGCGCCAGCATTCGCATTTCCGCAACTGGGTCCTGATCCGCGCCTTCAGCCGTGAGCAGGGGCTGATGGTGCACCCGGATGTGCTGCGCCGGGCCCACGACCCGGAAACCCTGATGCAAAAGGGGTACCGCTGGGTGCAGCGTCAGGCGGGGGCCGGGGCGCAGCGATTTCTGCTCGAGATCCGTAGGCATGCGGCGGCCGGCGATGCGCTCAATGTGACGTCCACCGCGCTTTCGGAGCGCGAGGCGGCTGCCGCGATCGTGCTTGGACAGGCCGATGTCGCAACCGGTCCGCGGGCCGCGGCCATGGAAGCCGGCCTGGGCTTCATCCCATTCGGCGTCGAGGGTTTCGATCTTGCGTTGCCACGAAATATCTGGTTCCGCCGGCTGTTTCAGGAACTGTTGAACAGACTGCAGTCCGGAGAGTGCCGGCAGCTCGCCGAAATGCTCGGTGGCTACGATTTTTCGCAAAGCGGCGAACTGATCTGGGGGGAGGACTGAGCGCCGCACGGCGTTGTTCGCAGCGCCTCCGAAACTTTGCCTCAGGGCTTGATGTCCAGCACCGGCGTATCGGGCAACGCATCGATCGCGTCGATCTCGATCACATTGTCGCGCACGGCCAGTACCCGGCAGCGGCTCAATGCGATCAGATTCGGCCGGACAGGCGCGCGCGTCGCGAACACGCCGCGCAGCGGGTTTGCCGGGTTCCCGCGCGGGTGCACCTGCAGGGTCGATCTGCCCTCGGCATGATCGTTGCGGTCGAACCAGTACAGGACCCAGATGGATTCCAGGTCTTCGACACCCGATAGCGCGGGGCGGTAGCGCTCGTCCACCTCGATCACGCTGCGGCCCTCTGCCTTGCGCACCCAACCGATCGGGTGGACCTGGTACATGGGTGTCTGCCCCCGTTCTTTTGTCTCGGCCGAGGCGCCGAATGGCGAGAGCCAGCAGGCCAGCAGACAGGCCTTGCCGATATGCGCCGCGATATCCCGGACGCTCATACGGCACCGCACACGGGGCAGTCGGCCCGCGCCGGGACGCGAATCCGCTGCCATGCCATCGTGCTGGCGTCGAACAGCAGCAGCACGCCGCGCAGCGCCTCCCCGTGTCCTGTCAACACCCGAATCGCCTGCAGGGCCTGCAGGGTGCCGATCACGCCGACCACGGGTGCGAGCACGCCCTCCAGCGCGCAGCTTTCCTCGTTTTCGAGTTCCGCCGGGTAGACACACTGATAGCAGGGTCCGCCTTGCGCGAGCGACGTCATGATCTGGCCTTCGAGGCGAATCGCAGCGCCGCTCACCAGGGGCTTTTGTTGTGCCTTTGCGATGCGATTGAGCTGGAAGCGTGATGCGAAGTTGTCGGTGCAGTCGAGCACCAGGTCGGCATTGGCGATCTCGCTGTCGAGGTCGGCCTCGTCCAGCTGCCAGTCGAGCGCAATGACCTCGCAGCCCGGATTGATCTCGTGCAGCGTGCGTTTGGCCGAGGTGGCCTTCAGCTCCCCGAGGTCTGCCTCGCGATGGATGATCTGGCGCTGAAGGTTGGATGGCTCGACACGATCGAAGTCGCTGAGCACCAGGGTGCCAACGCCGCTGGCCGCGAGGTACATCGCGGCCGGTGAGCCGAGCCCGCCCAGGCCGACGATCAGGATCCTCGCATCGAGAAGCCGCTGCTGGCCGTCTTCGCGGATCGCCTGCAGCCTGATCTGGCGCGCATAGCGCTGCCTCTGCTCGGGCGTCACCGACGATCACCGGGTGCCGGGCGTTGACCGGCACGGCGCTCGACCGGCGATCGCCGCGTCGCCATCAGCAACCGGAGGCCTGATCGGCGGCATCGCCTGCCCGATCGGGCGGGACTTCGGTCTCGAAGGTGCGGAGTTGCTCCGCGATGCTCTCCGCATCTTCGATGATCTCGGGTTTCGATTTGAGCCATACCTCGAATCTTGTCCCGACCCCGGGCCGCGATGCAACGGTGATGTCACCGCCGTAGCGCCTCACCAGACCATAGCTGACCGACAGCCCCAGACCGGTGCCTTCGCCCTCGCGCCGCGTGCTGTAGAACGGATTGAAGATCTGGCTGCACTGGTCGTCGTCCATGCCGCAACCATTGTCGCCAACGCCGATGCAGACGCCGAGATCTTCCCAGTCTCTGCTGCTCAGGGTGATCTCACCGCCGATCTCCGGCAGCGCATGCACAGCATTGCTGACCAGGTTCACAAGGACCTGCTGCAGTTCCTGTTCATTGATCGTGACCGGGCGCGTCGCAGCCAGCGCGAGATGCAGTCTGAAAGGGCGCTGCTTTTGCAGGTGTGCGATCAGCGACGTCGTGTCGTTGATGAGCTGGTTGACGTCGAGCTGCGTCAGATAACCCGCATACTCGTCCGGTCGTGCGTACTTCACGAGCTTCTCGACGATCGCCTGGATGCGGTAGATCTGCTCGATGATCAGATCGATCTCCGGTCGGACCGGATCGAGCCGGTCGCCGAGTTGGGCGACCAGCACGTCCAGGTTGCCGAGCATCACCTGCGTCGGGTTGTTGATCTCGTGGGCTACGCCGGCGGTCAGCTCGCCGAGCGCCGCGAGTTTTTCCGCAGTGACCAGTTTGCGCCGGGTCTCGCGCAGCACGTTGATCGTGCGTTGTAGCTCCGCGTTGCGCTGTTGCAGTTCGGTCGTGCGCTCGCCGACCTTTTCCTCGAGCTGCGCGGCCCAGGTCTGCAGCTGCGCCGTCTGTTGTTCGATCCGGTCCAGCATCGCATCGAACTCATGCGCGAGTTCGGCAAGCTCGTCCTGGCTCTCGATCGCGCCGACCCGCAGCGGCTGACCGAGGTGGGTCGCGCGCACGACGCGTGACATCTTCTCGACCGGCCGAAATATCGATTTGGCGCCGCGAATGGCCAATGCCGCGTACAGCGCGAGCAGCCCGACCAGCAGCAACAGCGCGAGCCCGAGCGCCTTCCACAATGCGCCGCGGTAGGGCGCCTCGAGATAGCCTGCGTACAGGATGCCGACGCGATCGCCGTTTACGTCGACGATCGGTTCGTAGGCCGAGATATACCAGTCGTTGACCACGAAGGCGCGATTGATCCAGGTTTCTCCATTGTCCAGCACCGCGCGGCTCACTTCTTCGGAGACACGTGTGCCCAGCGCACGATCGCCGGCCTTCAGCGGTACGTTGGTCGAGATGCGCACATCGTCCAGGAACACGGTCACGGTGCCGATACTGCCGGCAGGCAGGCTGCCGGGCCCATAGACCAGGTCACGAATCGCATCGACGAAGGTGAAGTTGTTGTTCAGCAGCACACCGCCGTCCAGCATGCCGATGACGGAACCGTCGGCATGCCTTACCGGGTGGCGGGCACGGATCAACATGCCGCGTTCCTCGATCGTGCGCTCGGTCGGGCTGGCGCGCCGGGTCTGAACCAGCGGCAGTCTGACGGAAGCGGCCAGGGCGGGGTTCAGTGCCTCGAGTTCCTGCGCCTGTAGCAGCTCGATCCCGACGCCGGGCAGTTTTCGTTCCTCGTCGGTGAGATCCGTCGCCGGGACCAGGCGAAGATAGCTGAAGCCTGCCTCACGCTCGACCGCGCTGATCAGCCGCTGCATCCCATCGCGGTCCCCGGCCGCAATTGCGCGGCGGAAGGCATAGGAATCGCTCAGGCGCGCGAGCCGATCCAGGTGATCGTACTGAATGCGTTCGAACAGGTCATGGGCGACCGCCAGGTCTGTGTTGACCTTGATGTAGAGCTGCTCGTAAGTGAACGTGGCGCCCCACGCGGCCAACCCGGCCAGGGCCAGCGGCAGCACCAGAGCAAGCGGCAACAGCGCCAGCGTCAGCAGCTTGCGCCGCACGCTGGTGCGGATCGTCTGACCCTGCGTGCGGTAGCTGGGCACCGCGCCGCTTAGCGCCCGGGTGGACCGGCTCGACAAGTCATCGCTCGACGCCCCAGGCCTGGCACTTGCGCTCGAGCGTCTTGCGCGACACACCGAGTCGGCGTGCCGCGGCCGATTTGTTTCCGTTCTCCCGATCGAGCACGTGCAAGATATGCCTGCGCTCCACGGTCTCCAGGGTCATGTCCTGTTCGTCGTCAGCCGCCTCTGGCGCACTGGCGATAGTCCCGCAGCCACCGAGGTCCTGGCTTGGCTGGTGGCTGAGCAGCAGGCAGCGCTCGATCACGTTCTTCAGTTCGCGGATATTGCCCGGCCATGGGTACTCGGCCAATCGCCTGAGCTCGTGTTCCGGGATCTCTGGTACCGGCACCCCGAGCTCTGCCGCGATGCTGGTGGCGAAGTGACCGATCAACTCGGGCAGGTCGTCGATACGTTCACGTAGCGCGGGCATCCGCAGGCTCAGCACGTTCAGCCGGTAATACAGGTCCTCGCGAAAATTGCCGGCATCGACCTCCGCCTTCAGGTCGCGGTTGGTCGCGGCGATGATTCGTACGTCGACCGGCGTCTCGCGGTTGCCACCGACCGGACGCACGGCGCGGTCCTCCATCACGCGTAGCAGTCGGGTCTGCATCGCCAGCGGCATCTCACCTATCTCGTCGAGAAACAGGGTGCCGCCGTCAGCGTATGAGAACAGGCCCTCACGCGCCTTCACCGCGCCCGTGAAGGCCCCCTTGGTATGCCCGAACAATTCGCTCTCGAGCAGTTCCGCCTGGATAGCCCCGCAGTTGATCGGCACGAAGGAGCCACGGCGTCCGCTGAACCGGTGGATCGCGCGTGCCGCGAGCTCTTTGCCGGTTCCGGATTCACCGTGTATCAGGACGGTGGAGGGCATGGGTGCGACCCGCTGTATCACGTCGCAAACGCCGCGAATCAGGTCGCAGGAGCCAATGATGCCGCTGCCGTCGTCGATCTGAGCGACCTGGCGGCGCAGCAGAAAGTTTTCCTTCTGCAGTCGATGGCGCTCGAGGCAGCGATCCACCGCGGTCTGCATCTGCTCCATCCGGAACGGCTTCATAATGAAATCCGACGCGCCGGCACGCAGCGCGCTGATCGCGGTCTGCAGATCGGCATGTGCGGTCATGAAAACGACCGGCGTGACCTGGTTCTGATCCCTGAGTTGGCTGACCCATTCGACCCCGGAGCGTCCCGGCAGTCGAATGTCGGAGATCAGGAGATCGAAGTGGCAGCGTTTGAGCAGCTCGTCGGCCGCATCCGCATCCGCGGCGGTTTCGACCAGGCTGAATTGCGCCGCCAACCCCTTCTGCAGAAAGCTGAGGATTCCGGGCTCGTCATCGATGATCAGCACCGAGCTCAGACGTCTGCCGGTCGCCACCTTTCCACCCGTCGTATCGGTGGTCGTCTGGAGGTTGCTCTGTAAGGTTTCTGTCGTGCACGCCATGATAGGTTGGGTAATCGCTCGTTTGTCGTTTTATCGGGGGGCCAGCAGATCCACCGCACCCGGCGTCACGGCAGGCAACACGGCTAAAGACCGGGGATAGCGGCGAAGGTTCTCGGTGAGTGGCCCATTTTGACTACTGAGTCTAGCGAACTCTGGTACATTCTGTCGCGGGAAGCCCAGGACAAGGGCGCCACAAGTCTGGTGTACAGGCGCCTCCCTACGCCAAAGGTTTCGTTTGGCACCGGACTTGCAGCCGGCCAGTCTCTTGCTGGAGTGGGCGTCTGCCGACAATCGACACATGGGGCTACTCGACCAGTGCTTCGTAACATACTAATAAACGATGGGCTGTCCGCCGCTACACCTGGGTACGGTGTGGTCTTTGCGCCGGCAGGCCCGCCGCGATGATCGCGGCGGGCGACATTACGGCCCTGGTGCTGGCTGGCGGGAAGGGCCGCCGCATGGGTGGGCGCGACAAGGGCTTGTTGCCGTTTGGCAAGGGGCTGCTGATCGGCCACGTGCTGGATGCGATCTCACCGCAGGTGGGCGCACTGCTAATCAGTGCAAACCGCAACCGGGCCGACTATCGGCGTTTCGGCTGCCCGGTGCTGGCCGATTCGCTGGACGATTTTCAGGGGCCGCTGGCAGGTTTTCTCGCCGGCCTCGAGCAGATGCAGACGGATTATCTGCTCACCTTACCTTGCGATGGTCCAGTCGTGGTTGAGGATCTGGCCGAGCGCCTGGCCGGTGGGCTCACGGCGGCCGGCGCCGATATCGCGGTGGCGCACGACGGCCGCCGTCTGCAGCCTGTCTATGCACTGCTTCATCGCCGCGTGCTGCCGGGTCTGCGCGTCGCTTTGCAAGAGGGCGAGCGCAAGATCGACCGCTGGTATCCGCGTAATCAATGGGTCACGGTGGACTTCAGTGACGCACCCGAGCAGTTCGACAACATCAACACCCCGGAGGACTATGCAAGTGCCGGTGGGACGCCGCTGCAGGGTTAGGCTATGGGTTCGCGAGCAGAGACCATCCAGTTCCCGGTTCCGTTGATCGGTATCGCGGCCTACAGCGGCACGGGAAAGACCACGCTGCTGATCGCGTTGCTGCCGTTGCTAAAGGCGGCCGGGCTGCGCATCGCGGTGGTAAAGCACGCCCATCATTCCTTCGACATGGACTACCCGGGAAAAGACAGTTACCGGCTGCGGGCCGCAGGCGCCGACGAGATGCTGGTGGCCGCGCGCTGCCGGATGGGCTGGATTCGTGAGTGCAGCGACCAAAAGGGCGAGCCGAGCCTACGGCAGGCGCTCGACGTGTTGGATCCCGGGCGGCTGGACCTGGTGCTGGTCGAGGGGTTCAAGGCCGAGGCCTTTCCGAAGATCGAGTTGCACCGCGCGGCACTGCGCAAGCCCCTGTTGTTTCCGCACGACCCGAACATCGTGGCGATTGCCACCGACGACACCGAACTGCGCGCGGACCCGGCCGGACTCACGCGCCTACCTATCAACCGGCCGGCCGAGATTGCCGACTTCATCGTGGACCTCATCGGCCGCGGTGCGCGTGCGCAGACCAACCTGCCCCTGGAGCGATAGCAAACCATGTCGACTCTCCGCGTGAGTACGCAGCCCTCCTGTGCGGATGCCGCCGACCCCTCGTCGCTCAGCGTCCGACAGGCACAGCAGGCGATCCGGGATGCGCTGCGAGCGATCGACAGTGTCGAGCAGGTGCCGGTCCGCGCTGCGCTGGGGCGTGTGCTCGGGGCCGATTGTGTCTCGCCGATCGATGTGCCGAGCCACACCAACTCGGCGATGGACGGCTATGCGCTGCGTGGCAGTGACCTACCCACCGAGGGTGTGCGTGCCTACCGGGTCGTGGCGACCGCGCTGGCCGGTCAGTCCGCCGCAGCGCGCTGCGCGGATGGCGAGTGCGTACGCATCATGACCGGCGCTCCGATGCCGCCCGACACTGACACCGTGGTCATGCAGGAGCAGGTCGAGAGGGCCGGCGATGATCAGGTGCGGATCGACGCGCGCCACCGCCCCGGGCAAAACGTGCGCCTGGCCGGCGAGGATATCGCGGCGGGTTCTCGGGTGTTCGAGGCCGGCCGTCTGTTGCGGGCCGCGGACCTGGGGGTGCTGGCCTCGCTCGGCTTCGCCGAAGTGGGTGTACGCAGGAAACCCAGGGTCGCCTTCTTCTCGACCGGCGACGAATTGCGCTCGCTCGGCGAGCCGCTCGGCGAGGGCGAGATCTATGACAGCAATCGCTACAGCCTGTATGCGATGTTGGCACAGGCGTCGGTCGATATCATCGATCTTGGCGTGGTGCGTGACGATCCCGACGCGCTGCGGACTGCATTTTCACGGGCCGCGAGCCTGGCCGACGTGGTCGTGACCTCCGGCGGCGTATCGGTCGGTGAGGCGGATTACACCAAGCAGGTGCTCGCGGATCTGGGTGACATCGCGTTCTGGACCCTGGCGATGAAGCCGGGCCGGCCGCTGACCTTCGGTCGCATCGGCCCCGCGATCTTTTTCGGCCTGCCCGGCAATCCGGTCGCGGTGATGCTGACCTTTCAGCAGTTCGTGCGTCCGGCCCTGCGCTATCTGGCCAGCGGTCACTGGCCGCGGCCGTTGATCGTCGAAGCGCGATCGCGCGTAGTGCTGAAGAAACGGCCGGGGCGTATCGAGTTCGTGCGCGGCATTCTGGACTATGATCACGAAGGTCGCCTGACGGTCGGGCCATCCGGGGCGCAAGGGTCCGGGATACTGACCTCGATGAGCCGCGCCAACTGTTACATCGTGCTGGCCGAGGACTGTGATGGTGTCGCGGAGGGCGAAATGGTCAGTGTCGAGCCGTTCGCCACGGAACTCTAGGCGCCGTGCCGATCCGCGAGGTTCCGCCGGTGCAGGTTCTTGCACTGACGGTGGGCTGGGCAACCTCGGTCGATCGCAGGTGACTGGATTTGATTTGACACGAGCAACCGGTGTGCCGAGCTACACCACGAACATCAGGCTACGGACTTGAAAAAAGGAGCCAATAAATGAGTACGACTACGAGCCCGATGCAGTACCTGGACAAGGCGATGAACTCGCTGCACGACATGGGACTGATCCCCACCGACGGGGGAGGTCAGGAGGCGCCGATCATCGCGCTGCTGAACCAGATCTCGGGTCTGGATGTCGATCGGGTCGCCGCCATCGCGCGCACCCTCGACAAGGCGTCCTTGTTCAACGATGTCGTCCGCGAGCAGGTGCAGGCGATGGAGATCGGTGAACGTTATGAAGAGATAACGAACGCGTTCAACAGCATCCGCGATGATGCCAAGAAGATGGTCGATCAGATCGAAGACGGGCGCCTCGATACCTTCGAACGCATCAGCAATGTCTGGATGAAGGTGACGCGGGGGGACATCGCGACCCGGTTCGACAAGATCAAGGAGACCTACCTGGACGTCACCGCATCGACCAACGACCAGATCCAGCGCGAGACGAAAATTCTCGATGCCTACCAGGATTTCCGCGGCGCACTGAAGGAGTCGGAGGTACTCGCGCTCGAGGTGCTGAAGAAGGCAGAGGCAAAGTTGCAGGCGGCGAAGGATGAGGTCAATGCCGCGATGCAGCAGGTCGAGGACTACACGGGCGAGGACCTCGCGGCACGCGCAAAACTCGAACTGGCACGTGACGAAAAGGTGCGCAGCCTGCAGCACGAGGAGAAGCGCTACCAGATCGCCAAGGACCTCGCCGACAACCTCACGATAAGCTACAACACCTCGGAGGTGGTCATGGCGCGCCTGCTTCAGACCACGACCGCGAAGGAGCGCGTGTATGCGCAGGCCACCTCGTTCTTCGGCACCAACGAAGTGGTGCTGACAGCATTGACCGCGTCTTTCACCGGGATGTTCGGACTGCACGAGGGGACGCAGACGATCGAGGCGATGAAGGAGGGCGTGAGCCGCTCGCTGGAAGACCTCGCAGACGTTGGCGGCAAGGTACAGGAGGCGGCCGTCAAGGCGGGTTATGGGCCGACCGTGCGTGCCGATGCGGTGAAGAAGCTGGTCGACTCCGTGGTGAACTGGCAGGAACGTTCGCACGAGATCATCGAGGAGATGCGCAAGGCCTCGACCCAGAACGCGGACGAGATACGCGACGCGGTCGAGGACGGCAAGCGTCGTCTCGCCAATCTTGCCGACCAGGGGAAAGGGCTGGCGCTCGAGTCCGCTGAGGCATGAGCACGGCGGCCAGTACGGCAGCGGATACGCCCGCCGAGCGTCCGCCGCTCGACGACATGATGCTGGCGATGGATGTGGTGGACACGCTGCGTCGTCGCGAGCGTCTGGTCACGCGCGAACTCGACGAACTCGGTCGCGAGGAGGACCTCAAGGAACGCCTGAAGCGCATCTATCAGCAGCAGGGTATCGATGTGCCGGATCACGTGATCGAGCAGGGTGTCGCCGCACTGCGCGAGGACCGCTTCACCTACAAGCCGCCACAGCAGGGCTTCGGCTATCGGATGGCGATGTGGTATGTGAATCGCCGCAGCTGGGGCAGATGGCTCGGCGCGGGCCTGGCCGCCGCGGTGTTGGCCGCAGGCGTCTATTGGTTCACCGTCGTTGCACCGGTCAGGGCCTTGCCCGGGCAGCTCGAAGAACGGTTTACCGAACTGACGGAGATGGCCAGGTCGGACGAGGCGCGGCTTGCGGCGCAAAAGGTCTATGAGACCGGAACGGCAGCGCTGGACGGTGACGACAGCGCGACCGCGAAGCAGGCGCTGGAAAAGCTCGACGAGCTCGAGGCACTGCTGGCCCAGGAGTACGTCGTGCAAATCGTGAACCGGCCCGGTGAGCCGTCCGGCGTCTGGCGTATCCCGGATCTCAACGAGCAGGCACGCAACTATTACGTGCTCGTCGAAGCGATAGGCCCTGATGGAGAGCGGGTCAGCATACCGGTCTATAACGAGGAAACGGGCTCGACCGAGACGGTCAAGACATGGGGTATCCGGGTCGACGAGCCCGCCTTCGAAGCCGTGAGGCGGGACAAGCAGGACGACGGCATCATTCAAAACAACCGCTTCGGAGAGAAGTCCAGGGGTTATCTGGACCCTGTGTACGACATGCCGAACAGCGGTGGAATGATCACAAGCTGGTGAGGATTAGCCGATGATTTCGGGACGTCAGGCACTAGGCTCGATCGACCAGGCGCTGAACAAGGTGCACGAGCAGGTAAGCGGTCTGCAGCATGAGATAGCAGAGCACAGCGAGCGTCTACTGGCACTGAACAAGGAACAGGCAGAGGACTATCGTGCGCTCGCCCGGGTGCGTCTTGGGCAGCTGTCGCGCGAGTCGGTGATACAGAAACTCGACCATGCCGAACAGCAGGCGATCGTCTTGCTCAAGCAGCGTCGCGATGCGCTGAATGCGCTGCACCAGAAGCTGCGGGATGTGGAACACCGGCGCCAGGAACTCGAGCAGCGGCGCCAGCAGCAGGCGGATCAGCTCGATTCGGCGATCGCGGTCGTCGACGAGGCAGAGGCGAAGACCCAGGCCAGGCTCGATCAGCAGCCCGAATATCGCGCGCAACGCGAACGTGCCGAGCAGGAGCAGCGCATGGCCGCGCATGCGGATGACAAGGCGACGCGCAGCGAGCAGGAGCGTGAGAGCAAGGGGCAGGCCTACCGTGATGACCCGCTTTTCATGTACCTATGGGGCCGCAAGTACGGCATGCCCGGTTACGAGGGGGGCGGGCTCACGCGCTGGCTGGACGGCAAGGTCGCGCGCCTGATCGGCTTTGCCGACGCGCGCGCCAACTATGACCGGCTGAACGAAATCCCGGTGCGCCTGCGTGAGCATGCGACGAACCTCAAGCAACTGGGGGAGGCCGAGTTCGCCCGACTCAAGGAGCTCGATGAGAATGCACGCGCGGCCGATGGGATTCCGGCGCTGGAGGATCGCGTGACCGCGGAACAACAGCAGCTCGATGACATCGACGCGCAGATCAAGCAGAACGAGGCGCTGGAACACGAGCTGCTGGAGGAGCAGTCGCGTCATGCATCGGGCGAAGACGAACAGATGATCCGTGCCGTGGAGTATCTCGCGAACGAGTTCGAACGCGACGACCTGTCCGAGGTGCGCAGCGATGCGATGCACACGCCCTATCCGGAGGACGACGTGATCGTCAGCCGGATGTTGCAGCGCGATGCGGAGCGGCATCAGATCAAGACCACGGTTCAAGGGCTCAAGGACGCGGTGCGGCAACAGCAGGGCCGCTTGGCGGATCTCGAAAATGTTCGCAACGACTTCAAGCGTCATCGCTATGATCGGACCGGTTCGGTGTTTTCGAACGACACCATGCTGCCGTTGCTGCTCGGCCAGTTCCTGGGCGGCATGCTGGATCGCGGCATGCTGTGGCGGGTGTTGCAGGAACAGCAGCACTACCGGCCGCAACGCTCTGATCCGACGTTTGGCTCGGGTGGTTTCGGGCGCGGCACGGTCTGGAGCGGCGGTCTCGGCGACATCTTCGGTGGCCTCGGCCGTGGCGGTGGCTTCGGTGGGGGGTTCGGTGGCGGCGGCTTCGGC
>CBDTXT010000016.1:0-15658 GCA_965364465.1 uncultured Chromatiaceae bacterium | reverse complement strand
GGGCAGCGCCTGATCCAAGCCGCGAGCGATGTCCTGCTCGGTTGGTCACGATGGAAGAGTCCGGACGGCCAGGCGATCGACTATTACTTCCGCCAGCTGTGGGATGGCAAGGGCAAGATTGATGTCGAGGAGTTGGGGCCGAAACGTCTGGAGGCCTACGCGGGCCTGTGCGGCAAGACGCTGGCCTTCGCCCATGCGCGATCAGGGGATGCGATGATGATCCACGGCTACATTGGCGACGACAAGGACTTCGACAAGGTCATGGTCGAATATGCGGCCCGCTACGCAGACGTTACCGAGCGCGACCATGCTCAACTCTGCGAGGCTATCAATGACGGTGCCATCGAGGTCGTGCGAGACATCTGAATCGTTCTCCGTCGAGTACAGCTTCCCTGCCAGCGATTCGTGCCTCGCACTGCTGAAGAAGTACTCGCTTGGCGCCTATGCCGGCAGTTACCTTTGCGGTTAATTGCGGCGTGCAATCGAATGTCCGCTTTCGAGAGCTTGCTCATTGTCGTCGCCACTCCCACGGTGGCACCGGCGTCGGATCAGACCATAGCCCCCGCCTGGCAGCCCGTGCGGACTTCTCGGCGGCCGAGTATGTCTCCCTGTCACTTGGGTCCTGCTGATGCGCACATCGCTCGGAGTGCCAGGCCAGGCCGCGATCGACCATGTGCAGGTTCACGTCCTCGCCGGCAAGTCGCACGATGCCAATGAGCCGCTTCCAGCGGTCGCGCTTGTGCCAGTTCACGACGACATGTTTGCCCGCTACCTGCCGGCTCAGCGCGCGCGTGCTGGCCTCTCCCCAGGGTTGGTTCTCTTCGGGTGCATCGATTCCGGCCATGCGTACCCGATGTTGCGCACCCGCGACCTCGACGATAACGGTGTTGCCGTCGACAACCCGGACCACCCTTCCGGGCAGATGCTGTCCGTCGGCAGCGTGACTGTTGACGAACAACTGAATCGCGAGCAAGAGAACAGCGATTGAGTTACGCATTAGCGGGTTGGAACAGCCTCTCGTCAGCAGATTCAGCCCCCATACTAAACGCATCAATCGATCTGTATGCAGGCGGAAGCGTCTGTTGATCCTCACCCGCCGCCTCGCGAGGTCATCCACATCAGCGACAATATTCAAGTCAGGATTGGACCTGCCCCGGCCGGGCGGACGCTTGCCACCTATGATCTTGCCCTAAACGCCCCGAAAGCCAGTACGGCCACGTCGCTTTTTCGAGGCGGCCACATGTCGCCGCCTACCCCGAGCCGGGGCCCCGCAAAGCGAGGTTCCGCGCCCTGACCCTCGGTCGATGCCAGACCGAAAGGGCCGCCGCTACCCGCCCTGAGCATCCGGGCGCCCGGCGCGCTGTCACGACAGCTGTGGAGAAGGTTTCCTATACTCATCGGATGCTCTCCAATCGGCGTGATCACAGCAAATGGCTTTCAGCGCTCGGGCTCACCGGGTCAAACACAGCTCGGCCTTCCGCAAGGCCAAGATCGAGGCAAGGGAGTTCCTCGGGAACCCAGACCGGCTGCGCGGCCTCGTGGACGAGGCCATCAGGAAATCGGAACGGCACCGGCACGGCCCGCTGCGAGATATCTGGGATTCACTGAACACAACGTTTCGTCTGATCAAATCCTACGCCAATGGCGACTACCGGGTGATCCCGTGGGAGAGCATGCTGCTGCTGGTGGCGGCCGTCGTCTATCTGCTGATGCCTTTGGACCTGATACCCGATTTCATCGTGGGCCTCGGTCTCCTGGACGATGTCGCGCTGTTCGGCTGGGTCTTGAGATCCGTATCAACGCATCTGGACGCATTCACCGAGTGGGAGGCCGCGAGGCAATCGGGCAACACTACGGCCATTTCGGATGAGCCGGAATCGGAGACCAGCCGCTGAGTCGACTTCCGCCAGCGACGGGCTGTCGCCCCGGGCAGCCCTGAAGGTTTCGGGTGCTTGCAGGCGGCGCTTCACTTGCCGGCTGCCAGCCGCCCCCACTGCGCGGGCGTCAGCCGGCCGACGACGCGGAAGCCGCCCTGCCCGTCCGGCTGGAAAACGACCGCCTCAGCCTCATCGGGGTAGACAGGTGTCGCATCGCGCGCCACGTTGCCATGCGCCACGATCCCCCGGTTTGAGCCATCGGCAGGTGCGGTCGCCACCAGGCGCCGGGCCGTGGTGATCACCGCCTGCGCACCACCAAAGCGATCGGCAATACGCAGGTTGATCACGTCCGTGCTCGGCTGTACCGGACCGAGACCCATCAGTCGTGCGGTCTCCATCGTGCGGCAATAGGGGCTGGCCAAGACCTCGGCGACCGGAATGGCCAGGGTCCGGATCGCCGCGCCAATCGAGCGCGCGGTCGCGCGACCCCTGTCGGACAACTGGCGCATGCGCGCCGCGTCGCAGCTCACCCAGTCACCGTCGCGCTGCACACTGTCGTGCTGCGACCAGTCGGTGGCCGCATGACGGAAGTATACGTTGTAGCCGCCGCCGTGCAGCGCATCGACCAGTTCGTCTCCGTCCAGGCCGGACTCGGCCGCGTCGGCGCTGAGCAGCAAACCGAACAGCAGGCACCCGAGGATGATTCGCGACGCGCGAGCGGCGCCGGCTCCGGGATTCCTTTTCATGACGCTTCCCCCCCTTGCCCTCGACGATCAGACACCAGACAAACAAGCATAGCGGCTGTGGGCGCAGGGCAGGCGGTGCTGCCGGGTCACACCTGACCAGGACGGTTTCCACGAGCCGACTGGCGCGGTTTTGTACTGATACCCGGATCGGCGTTAACCTTGGTCATCAGTGGCCATGCGCCGCTTACCATGCACAACGAGGATGTCGAACATGGCCGAACTACCAATGCAGTACGAAACCCGTTATGCGTGGGACGGTGAGGCGGCGAGTGGCCGGCTGTCCATCGACAGGCATGGCGATCTACCTGTCGGCACGCCGCACGACCCGGCGCACTACAGCCCCGAGCACCTACTGGTGGCGGCCGCCGAGATCTGCCTCGCCAACTATGTGCTGCTGATCGCGGGACTCTCGAAGCTCGACATCAAGGCCTACCGATCGACCGCGACGGGTGAACTCGAACACGAAGCCAAGGCCGGCTACCGCTTCAAGCGTGTACTGATCCGACCCGAGGTCGTGGTTGAATCCGGGGCCGAGGCGACCGCTGAGCGCGTGCTGGGCAAGGCGCATCGCGCCTGCCTGATCGCGCGCTCGCTGAGTTGCCCGGTGGACATCGAGCCGGTCGTCCGGGCCGGGTGAGCGGCGACGCAGGGTTGAGCGCCCGCAGCCGCCGGGGCGACACCCTAATACTTGGGCGAAAAAGACTGAACGCGGTGCGATGTTGACAATGAAAAGACCACGCCTGCTCCGGTGCGGGGCGCCCTTGCTCCTGGCCCTGCTGCTCGGCGCCTGCGCGACCGCACCGCGCTGGCCCGCGGTATCTGAAACGCCGACCGGCCAGCACATGCCCGGCCGTTGGGTCTGGATGGACCTGTTGACACCCGATCTCGACGCGTCGAAGCGTTTCTACCGCGAGGTGTTCGACTGGCACTTCGAGCCGGTCACCGGGCCCGCGGACCGCTACCTGCTGGTCCGGACGGACGAGCGCGGCTTCGCCGGCATGGTGCAGCACGCCAACGCTGACGAAGCCGGACGCAAGGCGCGCTGGCTCGGTCTGCTGTCGGTCGCCGACGTTGCCGAGAGCACGCGCCTTGCGGACGCTGCCGGCGGCTCGACGAGGCTGCCGGCGAAGCCGTTTCCCGGCCGCGGCGAGATCGCGGTACTGGCCGATCCCGAGGGCGCCGCCTTCGCGGTGATCCGCGCTACGGGTGGCGACCCCCCGGACGGCTTCCCGATGCCGGGCAATCTGCTCTGGATGGAACTCTGGGCCGGCGATGCGGAGCGCATGGCCCGGTTCTATCAACCGATCGGCGGCTATCGGCTGAAACCCAGCCAGACGGTCAGCGGCATCGAGGAGTGGCACCTGGTCGCCTACGGCTACCCGCGCGCCGGGGTCGTGCAGGTCAAGTCCGGCGACGTCCCGTCGCACTGGCTGCCGTACATCCGAGTCGCCGATCTCGACGACACGCTCGCCCGGGCGCGCAAGGCCGGGGGCCGGGTGCTGGTCGCACCCTCCCCCGAGATCCGCCGCGGTCAGGTCGCCGTGATCATCGACCCGCAAGGGGCGGCCATCGGGCTTGCCGAATGGCAGGATAACGACGCGGGACGCGCGCAATGAAGCAGTGGTCGACGCGTACCGGCTGCGCGATCATCGCGGTCACGGCGGCCGTGATACTGGCCGGTTGCAGCAACGGGTCGAGCCGGGGCGGTGTCAGCTACGGAACCGGTTACTACTGGGGGCACGACCACTGGTATTATCACGACCACTACCGTCCAAGGCCACCCTATCCGCCAGGCTACCGGCCGCGCCCTGAACACCCGGTCGCTCGTCCGCCGGTGCGGCCGACCCCGCTACCGGCCCGGCCGATGCCGCGCCCGGCGCCGCGCGGCAGGATGCGCTGAAGCCGTGTTTACGATGGCCAATAAGCCCAACCATGACCGTGGCCGCAACTGAGTTCGAGCAGGCGGGTTTCGAAGAGGCCCGTGCGATCGCGCGCCGCCGGCGCCGGCGTATCCTGCTGCCGCTGGCCATCGTCGCCATCCTGCTGCTCGCTCTGACCGGCATCGCGATCCACAACTACCGGGCGATGCGCGCCGACACACTCGCGCTGTCCGAAGGCGTCGTGAGCAACTTGCAGAGTCGCATCGACACCGAGGTCCGGGCATATATCCGACCGCTGGATCGCATCGTCCGCCTGTCACGCGACCTGCTCGGGCCCGATCTGCGGGACGGGATACCCAAGGAACGCGTCGAACCGTTCGGTGTCGGCGTGCTCACCTATGCCAGTGGGCTGACCGCGCTTTTCGTCGGTACTCCGGATGGCGAGTTTCTGATGGTGCGGCGATATCAGGAAGACGGCCGGCCCGGGCTGGAGACCAAGTTCATCCGCCGCGGCGGGAGCGGACGGGACGGCCTCGAGATCGAGTACACCCGGCGCGACCTGGCGGGGCAGATCCTGTCACAGGAGATCCGACCCTGGGACCAGTACGACCCGCGAACGCGTCCCTGGTTTAAGGGTGCGGACGAGACGCGCGCGGTGTACTGGACAGATGTCTACCCGTTTTTCACCGACCTTGCCGCGGGCGTGACCGCCGCGGTACCCGCGGTGGGCGACGGCGATGCATTGCTCGCAGTGATCGGCGCCGATGTCACGCTCGAGACCATCAGCGGATTTCTCGGTTCGATGACCATCGGCAAGACTGGCCAGGCCGTGATCATCGACGACGCGGGACACCTGGTCGCGCACCCGAGCGCCGAGGTCGTGCGGGAGGGCCCCGACGGGGAGCGGCGCCTGACCACGATCGAAGACGTCCGGGACCCGATCCTGCAAAGGGCATTCGACCGATTCCGGATCGAGGGCCACGGACGCCGCCAATTCGAACTGGACGGCCGCCGCTATATCAGCTCCGTGACTTCGCTCAGCGGGCAGGTCCAGCGGGACTGGTCGGTGCTGGTGGTGGTCCCGGAGGACGACTTTGTCGGCTTTGTCGCCGACAACGTGCGCCAGACGCTAATCATGGGGCTCTCGATCATCGCGCTCGCAGCGCTGCTCGCCAGCCTGTTGATCCGCCAGGGGCTGCGCACCGACCGTGATGCCTTGCGGGTCCTGGAACGCGAGGCACAGCTGGACGCCGAGGGCGAGGCGTTCGGCAAGCTCGCTGCGACGCAGAACGCGCTGCTGGACCCACGAGACGTCAATGCGATGCAACCGGTGACCGAGGCGGCCGGCGAGGCCACGCGGGTGCGCCGGGTCAGCATCTGGCAACTCGACGGGGACGCCGGCCCCCTCACCTGCCTGGACTGCTTCGACCGCGACACCGCGGGCCATACCCAGGGTGCCCGGCTCGCACGGCTGGAACACCCGGAGCTGTTCACCGCGCTCGAGGCCGCGACCGTGTTCCGTACCGCAGACGTCACCGCCGACCCGCGCCTGTCTTCACTGCATCGCCACTATCTGGGACCACTCGGCTGTCGGGCCCTGGTCAGCGTGCCGATCAAGGCGGCAGACCGGGTCAGTGGCGCCCTGTGGCTGGAGGACACGAGCACACGCCGGGAGTGGCCCGCGCACACGGTGCGCTTCGCCCAGTCACTGGCCGATCTGCTCGCGATCCGCGGTGCCGGCCAGATGCCCGCCAAGACCGGCGCGCAATTGGCGGCGAAGACCCCATCCACGGGCACACAGCCGGTCGTCACGAATCGACCCGAGATCAGCGAGGCCTTCCGCGCACCCAGCCTGGATACCAGCCTGATCGACCGCCGCGCCGCTGCGTTCACCGCGCGTCTCGCCGCGCGCGCGCAGGCTGGCGGTGGCAGCGGTGCCGAGGTGATCGAGCGCCTGCCGGTGATGTCGCTGCGCCTGACCGATGCGATCGCGTTGGCCGAACCGGCCGAAGCGGACACGCGGGAGAGTACGGTCGCCCAACTGCTGCACGAATTGCAGGAGTCCGCGACCGAGTTCGAGATCGGTTACCTCAAGTTCTTCAGCGACCAGGTCATCGCCTCGGTCGACCCCAACGAGGACTCCGACCCGGCCCTGCGGCGCCTCACCGAATTCGCGCTGCGCGTCCAGGCGATCTGCGAGAACCTGTTCGCCCGGCACCGCACACCGCTCGCCTTTCGGATCGGGCTCGATATCGGCCCGGCGGTCGGCAGCCTGATCGGTGACGAGAAGCGCTACTTCGCGTTCTGGGGCGAGGCGGTCCAGGCCGCGGGTATCATGGCCGATACCAGCTTGCCAGGTGCGATCCAGGTAACCGAGACCGTGTACGAGGAACTGCGGGAGCAGTACCTGTTCCAGTTGCGCGGCCACCACTACTTGGAACAGGTCGGCGAGTTTTCCACCTACCTGCTCGGTGCCCACCTGTGATTCAACAAAACGCCACGGCCCTTCGGCGCGCGACCGACGCGGCGCGCCCACGGCAGGTCCCTAGGCTACGCATCGGCTCGCGCATCCTGGGCGCGCTGGAGTTCGTCGGCGAATTCAGCATCGTGCTGGCGCGCGGGCTGAACCCGGGCAACTGGCGCCGCACGATGCGCAGGGAATTCACTTTCTACCTGTATCAGGTAGGGTTTCGCGGTCTGCCCGCAATAGTGATCGCGGCGCTGCTCGTGGGCGTCGGGTTGATCGTGCAGCTGATCTATTGGCTCGGCTTCACCGGCATGGAGGAGCGAATCGGCGAGTTCATCGTGCTCGCGCTGGTCCGGCAGATCGCGCCGGTGGGCACGGTGCTGATCATCATCGGACGCAGCGGGTCCGTGCTGGTGGACGAAATCGGGCAACTCACCCGATCCGGCCACATGCGCCAGCTGGCATCGCAAGGTATCGATCCGAGCGACTTCATCACCATCCCGCGCGCGTTCGCGGTCGCAGTGTCGGCCTTCCTGCTCAGTATCATCTTCCTGCATACCGCGCTCTGGTCCGGCTATGCGGCAGCAGAAATCGCCGGGCTCTCGAAGAGTTCCCCGATCGAGTTCATCAACGGTGTGATCGGCATCATGTCGATCAACGATCACCTGCTGTTGATCGTCAAGCCGCTGCTCACCGGCTACATCGTAGGCTATCTGTCGATCTGGTTCGGCAGCCGCGTGGGTCCCGGGCCGCATGGGGTCCGACGCGCCCTGCCGAAGGCCTTCGTCACCTCGCTGATCCTGACCTTTGCGCTCGGCGGCCTGATCACGGCGCTGCTCTGAACCATGAGCGCATCGCCCCAGCCCCTGAGCAACGACTCCCGACCGCTGCTGTCCGCAGACGGGCTGCGGATTGCGGCACGCGGCGCCCTACCGGCACTGACCGTCGACCTGACGCTCGGCGCCGGCGAACTACACCTGGTGCAGACGCGGCACAAGAAACACAGCACCGACATCGCCGACGGCCTGCTCGGCCTGCTCGACGAGGCGGCCGCCGAAAAGGTCTCCTACCTGGGTACGCGCTGGAGCGACCTGCCGTTGCACGAGGCCTTCGCACGGCGGCGTGGCGTCGGCCGGGTCAGAAGCGAGGGCCAATGGATGGAGACGCGCTCGGTCATGGAAAACGTACTGCTGCCCAGTCGGCACCATACGATCCTGCCGGAGGATCAGTTGCGCGAAAGCGCCAGTGGGCTGGCCCTGCGCTTCGGCCTGCCCGGGCTGCCGTCCGCGCTGCCGGACGAATGCACCAGCGCCGACCTGGAGCGTGCCGCCTGTGTCCAGGCCTTTCTTGGCCGCCCCACTCTGGTTATTCTCGAACATCCAATGGAGTTCGAGGACTCGTCCCTCATGGCACCGATGATGAACGCGATTCAGCAAACCCGCCGACGCGGCGGATCGGTGCTCTGGTTCTCCGAGCACCCGGCACACGTCTCTGACCTCAGCATCCCGTCGGGTCATCGCTATCGACTGGTTGGTTCACGACTCCTCGACCTGGGGTCCGAGGCATGAGGGTCGGGCGCTCGAAAGTGGCAACCGCACGCGCGGCGGCGTGCTGGCCAGGCGCCGGGCTCGACGGGCGTTAGCCGATGCAGACCCGACGCGACCGCCCGCGACGCATCCTGCTTGGCGCCTTCGTTTCGCTGGCCTTGCTGCTGTTCCTGGTCGGCATGTTCCAGGCCAATGCGATACGCGAGTGGTGGAACCCGAGCAAGCAGCTCCGGCTCGTACTGCCCGACGAGGGTCTGTTCGGCCTCAGCGAGGGCGCGAACATCGAGATCCTCGGCACCAAAGCGGGCAAGGTCACGCAGATCGTGATAGATCCCAACGAGCAGATCCATGCCGAGGCGCGGATCGATCCGGACATGGCGCCGTTCGTGCGCCGCGATTCCAAGGCCATCATCCGCAAGACCTTCGGTGTCGCCGGGGAGGCGTATCTGGAGATTACGCGCGGTCGCGGTGATGAAATGGATTGGGACTATGCGGTGGTGAGCGCGGCCCCCGACCGCGCGCCGACCGACAGCATCGGCGAGATCATGGAAGACGTGCGCAGCCGCGTGATCCCGATCCTGACACAGACCGAACGTGCGATCACTGCGCTGGCCGACCTGACCGAGAGTCTCGCCAATCCGGAGGGTAGCCTGCAGGTCATGCTGGGCGACGTCAGCGCGCTGACCACGCGCATCGAACAGGGCGAAGGCTCGCTAGGCCATCTGCTCGCGGACGATGCGACCGCACGCGAGATCGAGGCCCTGTTGGGCAATGCGAACGACACCATAGCGGCCTTCGGCCCTATCCTCGTGGAGATCCAGACCATCGCGGAGGAGGCCGCCGCACTGTCGGAGTCGATCAATACACAGAGCAAGGACCTGCCGCAGATCAATGCGAAGATCAATTCCATCCTCGGCTCGCTGGACGGCGTGATGCGGGATCTGCGCAAGACCTCGCCGGAGCTGCCGAAGATAACCCGCGACGTCAGCGCCGCGACCGCCAGCGTCCCGGTCCTGATGGGCATGACGCAACAGACCCTGGCCGAACTCGAAACCCTGCTACGCCAGCTTCGCAGCTCCTGGCTGCTCGGCGGTGGCGGCGCGCCGCCGAGCAGCGATGCGCGCCTGCCGCCGCGCGAGGTACGACCTTGAACCGCTCAGTCGCAGCATTGTCGCTGATCCTGTTGCTGGCCGCTTGCGGCAGCACACCGGAGCCGCAGGAGCAACTCGAGACCGAGCGACAGTCGCTGAACCGTTCCGCGCAATTGGCGTTCTCGCAGGGGCAGTACGCGCAGGCCGCGACGCTGTACGAGGCGGCACTCGACGAGGCGCTGATCGAAGACCGGCCGGGAGCAATCATCGACGCACGCTTCAACCTGGCCCTGTCGTTGACCTATCTGGGCCAATACCGGACCGCAATGGACCAGGTGATGCAGGCCGACGCGGAGCGCGAACGCCGTGGACTCGGGCCCGACCCCGAACTGCAGCTGCTGCGCGCGACGATCCATTACCGGGCAAGCGAGACGGCCGCGGCGGAAGCCTTGTTGAAGTCCTTGCTGCGCGATCCGACGCTGGCGCCGGCGACGGCCGCGAAGGCGCATTTCGTCGCTGGCCTGATCGCTGCCAACCGCGACGATGCCGGCGAGATTCAACGCCATCTGAATGCGCTGCCGGTAGACGACAGCCCGGGCGCCGAGGCGGACCGCCTCGAACTACAGGGCGAACTGGCCCGCATTCGCGGAGCGACGGACGAGGCGCTGCGCCTGCTCGATCAGGCCATCCTGCTGCGCAGCCTGGATCGTGATTTTAGGGGTATGACCCGGGTGCTCGCGGCCGCCGGCGACCTTGCCGAGCGCGCCGGCCGCACCGACCTGGCCGGCAGCTATCTGCTGCGCGCCGGGCGCAGCGCGGCCCAGCGCGGCGAGCCCGATGCACGGACCTGGCTCACGCGCGCGCGCGGTCTCGGCGAACGGGCCGGCGACGCGGCCCTGGGGCTGGAGGCCGAGACGATGCTGAACCAGCTCGGTACCCAGCAGCCGGAGTAATCCGGGCCGCGACCCATCGACCGGTGCGCCGGCCAATGCGACGGATCGTAAGATCGCACTTCCTTCTGCCGGGTCTTTGCGCGATAGTTCCCGGTTGATCTCTCCGTCCGATCGGGTGGAGAGCCGGTCAAGCAGTCCGCCGGAGGGAGTAACCATGGCGTCCACGACTTCAACGAAGCAACATCATTGGCGTTTCAACCGGCTCGGTGGATTCGACCAGGTCATCATCGATTCGGCGGACGACATTCGCCATCTACCGGAACTCGACCAGAAGCTGTGGGCGGCGCTGAGCTGCCCGACCAGCGGCATCGAGTTCGATCAGCACACGCTGGCCCTGTTGGACACCGATCAGGACGGGCGCATCCGCGTGCCGGAGGTGCGTGCCGCGGTCGAGTGGGCCTGCACGGTGCTGCGCGACCCCCAGGACCTGTTCAACCAGTCCGAGGGACTGCCGCTATCGGCGATCGACGACAACACCGAGGAGGGCCAGCGGCTGCTGGCCTCGGCGCGGCGCATCCTGGACAACCTCGGCAAGCCCGACGCGGGCGTGATCACCGCGGCCGAGACGGCCGATACGAGCAAGATCTTCCTTGAGACCGCTTTCAATGGCGACGGCGTGGTCCCGCCCGCGTCGGCCGGCGACGACACCGATACCGCGCAGGCAATTGAGGACGTGATGGCCTGTGTCGGCAAGGTCGCGGACCGCAGCGGCGCGGACGGGGTCGACCAGGAGCTGCTCGACAGGTTCTTCGCCGAGGCCGACGCGTATCTCGACTGGTGGTCGGAGGCCGAATCCGACGCGGTCAATCTCCGCCCGCTGGGCGACGCGACGGAGGAGGCCGCGACCCTGTTCGAGGCGGTAGAGCCGAAGATCGACGACTATTTCACCCGTGCACGCCTGGTCGCATTCGACGGCCGGGCCGAGCAATTCCTGAACCCGAGCGAGGCGGACTACACCGCGCTGGCGCTCAAGACACTGTCGCCGGTGGACGAAGAACTCGCGGCGTTTCCGCTGGCCAGGGCCGAGGCCAACCGCCCGCTGTCGCTGACCAAACACCTGAACCCGCGCTGGGCCGCGGCACTGGCCGCGTTTCGCGAGCAGGTCGTGGTGCCGTTGCTCGGTGAGATCAGCGAGCTGACCGAGGCGCAGTGGGACGATATCAGCTCGCGCTTTGCGGCCCACTCGGCCTGGCGGACCAGACACCGCGGCGACCTCGTGGCGCCGTTGGGCACGGCACGCATCAAGGCCCTGGTGCACGGCGGCACCAGGGCCGCGATCATGGCCCTGATCGAGAAGGACAATGCGGTCGCCGAAGATGCCGAGGCGATCACATCGGTCGACCGACTCGTTCACTATTACCAGCATCTCGACACACTGCTGAACAACTTCGTATCGCTGCGTGACTTCTACACGCCGGAGGCGGATGCGATCTTCCAGGCCGGCACCCTGTATCTCGACGGGCGCAGCTGCGAGCTGTGCGTGGTCGTCGACGACATTGCCGCACACAGCGCGCTGGCGGCGCGCAGCCAGACCTATCTGGCCTATTGCAACTGCCGAAGACGCGGCGGTGACGACAAGATGACCATCGCCGCGGCGTTCACCGACGGAGACGCGGAAAACCTGATGGTCGGGCGGAACGGGGTATTCTACGACCGCGAAGGCGCCGATTGGGACGCGACCATCGTGAAACTGGTCGAGCACCCGATCAGCATACGCGAGGCCTTCTGGTCGCCCTATAAACGCATCTCACGAATGATCTCGAGCCAGATCGAAAAGTTCGCCGGCGCCCAGGACAAGGCCATCGAAACCAAGTCGGCCAAGGGCATCGAGGGGCTCGCGGCCAAGGCGGACGCCGGCAAAGCGGAGGCCGGCAAGCCGGACGCGACCCCTTTCGACATTGGCAAGTTTGCCGGCATCTTCGCCGCGATCGGGCTCGCGGTCGGCGCGATCGGGACGGCCATCGCCTCGGTATTGACCGGATTTCTGAGCCTGAGCTGGTGGCAGATGCCGTTGGCCATCGCCGGGGGCATGCTGCTGATTTCGGGGCCGTCGATGGTCATCGCGTATCTGAAACTACGGCAGCGAAACCTCGGCCCCATCCTCGATGCCAACGGCTGGGCGGTGAATACCCAGGCAAAGATCAACATCCCGTTCGGCGCCACGCTGACCGGGACGGCCGACCTCCCGGCCACTGCAGAGCGCTCGATGGTCGACCCGTTCGCCGTCAGGCGGCGCCCGTGGCGCTTCTACCTGTTCGTGCTGGTCCTGTTCGCGGTACTCGGCGGCCTGTGGCAACAGGGCTATCTCGGTCAGTGGTGGTCTCAGTTGAGGCAGAAGGCCGAGCAGGCAAGTGCCGAGACCGTACCGGCGGCCGAGACCGAGCCGAAGACCCCGGCGGCCGGGTCCGAGCCGCCGGCCGAGCCTGCGCCGGCAAAGGCAGAGAAGCCGGCCTCGTGAGCCGGTGAACGGATCGCGACAGCATCGATGGCTGATTCGCGGGCCGCGCGGTGGATTCGCCGGAAACGAAGCGATATGCTGCGCGCCCATCTTACGTCCTATCAGTGGGGGAACCGACACAGATGGCTTCGAACGGGTTTGATTTCATGAGCTTCGTCAGCCGCCTGATCATGGCGCTGGTGCTCGTCTTCGCGACCTACAACCCGAGTGGCTACTCGTATTTCCACTGGGTGAAGCAGCATTGGGGCGCGTTCGACCCGCTGGTCGCGTTCGCCGGCGTGGTGCTGCTGATCGGTTGGGTGATGTTCATCCGGGCGACCATGCGTTCGATGGGCATGCTGGGCATCCTGCTCGCCGCCGCGTTCTTCGGCACGCTGTTGTGGCTGGTCATCGACCGCGGCTGGCTCGCGGCCGACAACATGAAGATGATCACCTATATCGCGCAGTTCCTGCTCGCGACGATACTGGCTACCGGGATGTCCTGGTCACATATCCGCCGGCGGATGACCGGCCAGGTCGACGTGGACGATGTGGACGAAGTCGACTGAAGCCGGGGCCGGTCCGCTCAGCTCGCATCGCCCTGCCCGATCATGCGGTGGAACTGGCTCGCATCGAAGATCACCTCGAGGCCGATGATCCTTGCCGCCTCGACTCGCGCCAGCTGCACGACGCGCTGGGTCTGGTAGCCGTCCAGGCTCACCGTGACGTCGAGCACATGGCAGACCACGGCGTCGTCGACGAAACGATGGAGCGTGCGGATGCCGTGCAGGATCGCGCCGACACCGTCCATGGACTCGGCAAAGCGGTCGGCGTCGTCGAAGTGCGCGATCGGGCTCGTGTACCCGAATCCGCGATCGGCCAGCAGGCTGCGTGCGGCACCAAAGTCGCGCGCGGCTATCGCCGCCAGATAGCGCTCGACAAGCTGCAGGGTTTCGGTCGTTTGCATGATGTCTGCTCCATTCACCCGGGCCGCGCTCGCCGTAAAACCCATCGCGGGCGCCGTTTGAGTCAACCGACGGTCGGCCTCAGCGCAACGCAGGACGGGCTTGTTGCGCGCGGACCGGCCTGTCCACGGTACAACGCGGTCGCCGGGAATAGAAGCCTGGCGGCTCGGGGCTATCTGGACACGCCTGGGATCCACAGCGCGGAACAGCCGCGACGCAGCGGACGCAAAGATCACCGAGGCATCGTCCGCTTGTCGCCAGCCGCACTCGGGAGCAGCAGCCGAATCGTGAACATCATTGCCGTCGACTGGGGAAAGGACGCCAGAAAGCGATCCGCGTACCGGGCCGATCTGGCCGCGCGCCGCATCACCCGGATCGGTTTCGATGGTTCCGTTGCGCAGCTTGTCGAGTCCGCCGCCGCATGGGATCCACCCGTGTTGATCGGCATCGATGCCGCGATCGGATTCCCAAGGCCGGCCTGGGACGGGCTGGTGGCCGATGTCACGGGCCCGGCAGCGAATTTCATCGACTATCTGTTGCACGCCGCGCTGCCTGCGCGCTTCTTCGACCCGGTCGCCAACCCGAGCGAATGGTCGCCGAAACGTCCGTTCATTCGACCGGCCGCGGGACGCTGGTCATTGACGCGCTTCATCGAGGTGTCGGGTGACGGCCTGCACAGAAAGATCGACCGCCTGCTCAGCGCAAACCCGGTTTTCGTCACCAGCGGTCTGCCCGGCAGCGTCGGCAGCGGCACACGCGCGCTCTGGCGCGAGCTGATTGCGCTCGCTGCCGGGCCGGCCCTCAAGGTGTGGCCGTTCCACGGAACCATGTCCCACCTCCTGGCGACCGGCGGAGTGGCGATCGCGGAGATCTACCCCAAGGCATGCTATGGCATCGCGCTGGCCGAGACCCTGCCGGCACCTGTCCTCGCACTCGCCAAGACGCAGCAGGGCACGCGCTATCACGCGGTGCACGGACTGCTGGAAAGTGACTGGGTCGCGGCCGCCGATGTCTCGATCCTGGACAGCGAGACCGCGATCGGCAACGAGGACGATTTCGATGCGCTGATCTCGGCGGCCGCGCTGCTCCGACTGGTCCTGGCCCAGGCCCCTCTGGGGAGTCTCGGCCCCGAAGACCCGGTCGCCGAGGGCGGCGTGCTCGGTTCGGCCAACGTGCTCCCCCGTAGCGCAAAGCCCGCCGCCGTGGCGGCGAACCCCCGGCCGCGGAGGGATTGACGCGTCCCGCTGGTCTTGAACGACTGCGCGCGATGCCATGGATCACGCTGACCTTGCTGCTGCAGTTGATGCTCACCGGTCTTGCGGTGACCGTCTTTGCCGGGGCCGACGGGCCGGATCTGTTTGCCGTGACCGACGTAGCGGCCACGTAAAGTACGCGAACTTCGGGAAGAAGACCCGGATGTTGGAGAAGATTTGGCACTACAAGCTACCGCCGGCCGATAGGGCTGGACCATGACTTCGCCAGCCAAGGCGATCTCTATCGCTAGCCCGAAAATCTCACCGGGCGAACGGTGGTGATTGCAAAACAGGCTTCGAAACATGGAGTGAGGTTCAATGTTCTGCTATCGGGTGAATGACAGTCTGTTCTATGTGGGTTTTGGAACGATTTGACCTTCGCATCTCGGGCGATCCTTCTCAAACCATAGCTACGGCTATGCTTTTTCGAACGATCACCCAA